>JBHHTO010000086.1:0-9488 GCA_046753425.1 Rhodothalassiaceae bacterium
CGACGAGGCGACGGAGTTTGCCCTCACCGGCGATCATGAAGCCTGGTGGATCGGCGCCTATCTGCCCAATCGCTACGAATATCTCTATCGCCACACGCCGTTGAGCGGCATCCGCAAGGCGGAAACGCCGCTCACCATGAAGACCGCGCAGGGGCTCTATCTCAGCTTCCATGAGGCGGCGCTCGTCGATTACGCGGAGATGACGCTCGCCCATGTCGGAGGCTATCGCCTCAAGGCCGATCTCGTGCCCTGGTCGGACGGTGCGCGGGTGAAGACGAAGGGCGCCTTCCGGACGCCATGGCGAACGATCCTCGTTACCGACAGCGCCGCCGCGCTCATCGATGCCGCGGATCTTGAGCTCAATCTCAACGAGCCCAATCGCCTCGGCGACGTTTCCTGGGTTGAGCCCGGGAAATATGTCGGCGTGTGGTGGGAGATGCATATCGGCAAATCGACCTGGGGGTCGGGTCCGCGCCACGGCGCCACCACCGCGAACGTCAGACGCTATATCGATTTCGCAGCCCGATACGGCTTCAAGGGCGTGCTCGTCGAAGGCTGGAACCGGGGCTGGGACGGCAACTGGATGGCCAATGCCGATCAGTTCGATTTCACCACCCCCTATCCGGACTATGACTTCGACGGCCTTGCCCGCTATGCGCGTGAGAAGGGCGTGCGGCTCATCGGCCATCACGAGACCTCGGGCGGGATCGCCAATTACGAACGCCAGCTCGAGGACGCGATGGCCTATATGGAGTCGCATGGCGTGCGCGCGGTGAAGACCGGTTATGTACGCGTCAACGGCCATATCCCGCGCCCCTTGCCAGGCGGCGGGACGGCGGCGGAATGGCAGCACGGCCAGTATATGGTGCGCCACTATCAGAAGGTGCTCGAGGTCGCGGCCCGGCACCGGATCGCGATCAACACGCACGAGCCGATCAAGGACACGGGGCTCCGGCGCACCTGGCCCAACTGGCTGACGCGGGAAGGTGCGCGCGGGCAGGAATACAATGCCTGGTCGGCGGGCAACCCGCCCGAGCACACCGTGATCCTGCCCTTCACGCGTCTGCTTGCCGGGCCGATGGATTTCACGCCCGGCATCTTCGATCTCAGCTTCAAGGGGCCGGACTCGCCCTTCCGTGTTCACACCACGCTCGCCAAGCAGCTTGCGCTTTATGTCGTCATCTACTCGCCGCTGCAGATGGCCGCCGATCTGCCGGAGAACTACGAGGCGCGACCCGATGCCTTCCAGTTCATTCGCGACGTGCCGGTCAACTGGCGCGAGAGCCGCGCACTCGCCGGCGAGATTGGCGACTATGTCGTCATCGCCCGCGCCGACAGGGCAAGCGACGACTGGTATCTCGGCGCCATCACCGATGAGACCGGGCGCCGCTTGAAGGTACCCCTCGGCTTTCTCGAACCCGGTCGCCGCTACCGCGCCGAGATCTATCGCGACGCCGACGATGCCGACTGGCGCTCGAACCCCGAGGCCATCGCGATCGAGAAACGCGAGGTGACGGCTGCCGATACGCTGGTGCTGAGAATCGCGCCGGGTGGCGGCACCGCCATCCGCTTCGTCGCCGGGGCAGCAAAACCATCAAAACCATAAAGGGAGGAACGGGACCCAAAGCGCGCATTCGCATCATCCTGACAGCATGAGATGGGGAGAGAAATCATGCGGACCGACCAATGGCGAACCGCACTGCGCGCCGGCACCCTCGGGCTTGCTCTTGGCGCCCTGGGGCTCGCGTCCACGGGCCTTGCCGGCGATGTCTCGAACGACGTCAATTTTACCTCGGACGTCGTCTATCAGATCGTCACCGATCGCTTCCGCGACGGAGATGCCACGAACAACCCGACCGGCAGCGCGTTTGGCGCCGGCTGCACCAATCTGCGCAAGTATTGCGGCGGGGACTGGGCGGGGATCGCACAGAAGATCAGTGACGGCTATCTCACCGGCATGGGCGTGACCGCGCTCTGGATCTCGCAGCCGGTGGAGAACATCTTCGCCCTCGATTCCGCGGGCACCACCGCCTATCACGGCTTCTGGGCGCGCGATTACAAGCGCACCAATCCTGCCTTTGGCTCGATGGCCGATTTCGCCAATCTGATCGCCGTCGCGCACGCCGCCGGCATCAAGGTGATCATCGACTTCACCCCCAACCACAGCTCGTCGGGCCGCGAAGGCGATCCCACCTTCATGGAGGACGGCGCGCTCTATGACGATGGCACCTTCATCGCCTCGCTCAACAGCGACCCCGGTGGCGCCTTTCATCACAATGGCTCGACCGATTTCTCGACCTATGAGGACGGCATCTACCGCGCGCTCTTCGATCTGTCCGACTACAATCACCAGAACCCGACCATCGACGCCTATCTCAAGGCGGCGATCAATCTCTGGCTCGACATGGGGATCGACGGCATCCGCGTCGATGCGGTGAAACACATGCCGCCGGGCTGGACAAAGAACTGGGTCGACAGCATCTACGCCCACCGCGCCGTCTTTACCTTCGGCGAATGGTTCCTGGGCCAGACCGAGGTCGATCCCCTGAACCATGCCTTCGCCAATAACAGCGGCATGAGTCTCCTCGATTTCCGCTTCAATGGCGGCATCCGCCGCGTGCTTCGCGACGGCACCGCGAGCTGGTACGATTTCGATGCCATGATCCAGGGCACGGCGGTCGATTATGACGAGGTGATCGACCAGCTTCCCTTCCTCGACAATCACGACATGGACCGTTTCCATCATGCCGGTGCGGACCCGCGACGCACCGACATGGCGCTCGCCGTGCTTCTCACCTCGCGCGGCACGCCGATCGTCTATTACGGCACCGAGCAGTACATGACCGGCAGCGGCGATCCCGCCAATCGCGCCATGATGACCGCGTTCGACACCACGACCCGCGCCTATCAGCTGATCCGGAAGCTCGCCGCCTTGCGCGCCAGCAATCCGGCGCTCGCCTATGGGGATACGGAGCAGCGCTGGATCAACAACGATGTCTATATCTACGAGCGCGAGTTTGCCGGCGATGTGGTACTGGTCGCGGTCAATCGCTCGACGAGCGCGAGCACCAACATCACCGGGCTTTTCACCGCGCTGCCCGCGGGCACCTACGCGGACGTGCTCGGCGGGCTTCTCGACGGCAATGCGATCACGGTGAACGGCGACGGCTCGGTCAATGCCTTCCTGCTCGGGCCGGGCGAGGTCGGCGTGTGGCAGAAGACCGGGGTCGCCCCGGCGCCGTCCATCGGCCATGTCGGCCCGATGATGGCGCGGCCCGGTGCCACGGTCACCATCGACGGCGAGGGTTTCGGCACGCTTGCCGGAACCGTGCGCTTCGGCACCGCGAGCGCGAACATACTCTCCTGGTCGGACACGCAGGTGAAGGTGCAGGTGCCCGCGATCAGCGCCGGGCTCCATGACGTCACGGTGCAGCAGAATGGCGGGCCGACGAGCGCGCCATACGACAAATTCGAGGTCCTCACCGGGAAGCAGGTTCCGGTGCGCTTTGTCGTCAACAACGCCACCACCTTCTTCGGCCAGAACGTCTATCTTACGGGCAATGTGAGCGAGCTTTCGAACTGGAGCACGACGCCGGACGCCGCCATCGGGCCTTTCTTCAATCAGGTGGTGAAGCAATATCCCACCTGGTATTACGATGTCAGCGTACCCGCCGGCCGCACCATCGAGTTCAAGTTCATCAAGATCGACGGCGCCGGCAATGTGATCTGGGAAGGGGGCTTCAACCACAGCTTCACGACGCCTGCCGACGGTCCGGCGGAGGTCACCGTCTACTGGCAGAACTGAGGCCTCGGAGGGGCCGGGGAGGGCGCTCTCCGGCCCCACCGCAACAGCAGGGAGACGACGTCCATGCTCGAGGGGCTCGACTGGGGGATCATCGCGACCTATTTCGTCCTCGTCTTCGCGGTCGCCGGTTTCGCCAGATGGAGCGGACGGCACAAGCGCGACACCGAGGATTACTTCCTCGCCGGGCGCAATGTCGGCTGGGTCGTCATTGGCGCCTCGCTCTTTGCCTCGAACATCGGCTCGGAGCATCTGATCGGGCTCGCCGGCTCGGGCGCGGCCACCGGCGTTCCAGTGGCGCAGTTCGAGATCATCGCCGGCATCGTGCTCTTGCTTCTCGGCTGGGTCTTCGTGCCCTTCTACCTCAAGAGCGGCGTCTTCACGATGCCGGAGTTTCTCGAGCGCCGCTACTCTTCCGGCCCGCGCGCCTATCTCGCGGTGATCTCCATCGCCGGTTATGTGCTGACCAAGATCTCGGTCACCATCGCCGCCGGCGGCATCATCTTCGAGACCCTGATGGGCATCGACTTCTGGACCGGCGCCTTCATCGTCGTCGCCGCGACCGGGCTTTATACCATCGTCGGCGGCCTCAAGGCGGTGCTCTATACCGATTTCGTGCAGATGCTCATCCTGCTTTGCGGTGCCGTCATCGTGAGCGTGCTGGGGATCGAGAAGATCGGCGGCTGGAGCGCGCTCGAGACCGCCGCGGGCTCGGCGCATTTCGATCTCTGGCGGTCGATGAGCGATCCCGAGTTCCCCTGGACCGGGATCCTGTTCGGGGCGCCGATCCTCGGCGTCTGGTACTGGTGCACGGATCAGTTCATCGTGCAGCGCGTGCTCTCGGCGCGCAATGAGGATGCGGCCCGGCGCGGCACCATCTTCGCCGGCTTTCTGAAGCAGTTGCCGCTCTTTCTCTTCGTCCTGCCCGGGATCATCGCCTTCGCGCTCATGCAGGAGGGCGCGCTTCATTTCGAAAAATCCGATCAGGCGCTGCCGGCGCTCATCGGCGCGCTTCTGCCGGGTGGGCTCAGGGGGCTTGTCATCGCCGGCTTTCTCGCCGCGTTGATGAGCTCGCTGTCATCGGTCTTCAATTCCTGTGCCACGCTGTTCACGATCGACATCTACAAGCGCCTGCATCCGGGCGCCGGCGAGCGCCACCTTGTCGTCGTCGGGCAGATCGCGGTGGCCGTTCTCGTCGTCCTCGGACTTTTGTGGATCCCTTTCATCCAGGTCATCTCGGGGCGGCTATTCACCTATCTGCAAAGCGTGCAGGCCTATATCTCGCCGCCGATCGCCGCCGTCTTCCTGATCGGCGTCATCTGGCCGCGGGCCAATGCCTGGGGAGCCATCGCGGCGCTCGGCCTCGGCTTTTTAGGCGGCGTCGGACGGTTGTTGCTGGAAATGAACCAGGACAGCCTCTCGGGCATCTGGCTCGATCTCGCACGGATCAATTTCCTCCATATCGCGATCCTGCTTTTCGCGCTCAGCACGGCGGCGCTGGTGATCGTCAGCCTGCTCACGGAATCCCCGACGGCAGCGCAGGCGGGCCTCACCTTCAAGGCCGGTGTGCGCCCCGGCGGCAGGCGGGAGAACCTGCGGGCCGACCTCGTTCTCAGCGGCCTTCTTCTGCTGCTTATCGCGGCCGTCTGGATCACCTTCCGCGGTGGTTGAGGATGCAATCGCCGGAGCCGGGGAATGACGGTCATCGATGAGGACTGCCGTGCAGCCGGCATTGTTCGCCGACTATGGTTCAACATGACCCGGAAACCCTCTATGGTCCGCCGGTCATGTCCCCGACGATTGGCGGTCCCATGAGCAGGAAAATGACAGACCGGGCGAAGGGCTCTTCCGGCGGCGCGCATGCGCCGATCGAGGACGAGCTTCTGGCAAGCCTCGAAGCGCTGCGCCGGGTGCGGCGTGACAATCCCGCCTTCAACCCGATCTGGAAGCTCGGTTCGGACCTGTCCTTTGCGATCGAGGAAGGGCGGCTTGCGCGCGACGATCTCGGCGCCTTCGTCGATGCCCTGCTCGAACGTTCGCTCGCCGAGCGCGGGGCGTGGATGCGGGCGATGCTCACGCCCCTCGGACCGGATAAAAATGTGGCCCGCCTCGAACGCCTTGTCGCCGAGATGAGTGCGGGCGACGACGACGCGGCCTTTCGCGCGCGCTGGAGGCGTCCGCTTCTCGGGGCGGTCTTTACCGCCCATCCCACATTCCTGCTCGAGCAGGAACAGGCGGCGCGTGTGATTGCTGCCGCGATGGAAGGGATGGAGGGCGCGGAGACGGACCCGGCCTTGCCCGGTGGCGGCGCGCTTCGTGTTGATGATGAGCACCAGATGGCGATGCGGGCGATCGGCAAGGCGCGGACAGCAAGCCGGGCTCTCACCCGCGCCATACTGGCGGACGCCCGCACACGCTTTCCCGATGTCTGGTATCGGCTGCGCCCACGTCCCATCGATTTCGCCACCTGGGTCGGCTACGACATGGACGGGCGCACCGATATCGACTGGACGCATTGTCTGCGCCTGCGCCTGATCGAGAAGGAGATACGTCTCGGCCGCTATCTCGACGATCTCGGCGCCATCAGGCGGCGGCTCGGGGCGGGACCGGCCGAACGGGCCCTTGCCGAGGTCAGCGAGCGGCTTGCGGCGGCCCGCGCACACACACGGCAGGCAGTGGCACTCTTCTCCGCACCGCTCGAGGATCCGCCGGCGCTGGCCGCGGCCGCCAACTGGCTGAGCGATCCGCATGAAGGCAAGCTGACCCGCATCGAGCCCCTGATCGTGGCCCTTGAGACGCGGATTCCCGAGATCCCGGATGCCGATGCGGCGCTCGATCTCGCCGTGCTCGCAGCCGAGATGGCGAGCGCCCGGCTGGGCAATGCCCGGGTGCATTTCCGTCTCAACGCGACGCAGCTCGAGAATGCCATCCGGCGTCGCTTTACGGAGCAGATTCCGGGTGACCTCGGCAGCCGCACCGCGCTCAATGCGCTCAATCACCTGTGCGAGGAGGCGGCACCGCTCGCCGTCAGCTTCGCCGCGCTCGCCGTCGAGCCGACCACCGCGGTGCGGCAGTTCCTCACGATCGCGCAGATCCTCAAGCATATCGACGCCGAGTCCGATCTCAGGCTGCTCATCGCCGAATGCGAACGTCCGGCAACAGTGCTGGCGGCGGTCTATTTCGCGCGCCTCTTCGGGGTCGCCGGGGCGATTGACATCTCACCGCTCTTCGAGACCCCGGCGGCGCTCGAACGCGGCGAGCGCTTTCTCGAGGTGCTCCTCGCCCAGCCCGCCTATCGGGCGGCCGTCGAGGCGCGGGGACGGATCGCGATCCAGACCGGCTTTTCCGACGCCGGTCGCTTCATCGGCCAGATTCCCGCCTCGCTCAGCATCGAGCGGCTGCAGGCCAATCTCGCCCGGCTCGTTGCCGCGAGCGGCCTTGGACGGCTCGAATGCCAGGTCTTCGATACCCACGGTGAGTCCATGGGGCGCGGTGCGCATCAGGGGTCGATCGCGGCGCGGCTCGACCATGTCATGAGCCCCTGGGCCGAGGCACAATTCGCCGAGCGCGGGCTGGCGCTGGTGACGGAAGTGAGTTTCCAGGGCGGTGATGGCTATCTGTGGTTCGCGACCGAGGCGCTGGCGCTCGCCTTCTTCACGCGCGTGCTCGAACATCGCGCCGGGCGTGGCGAGGCGATGGCCGCGGCGCGGGACGATCCCTTCTATGCCATGCCCAGCCTGTCGTTCGATTTCTTCCGCGATGTCATGCGCTTTCAGCGCACAGTGCTGGGGCTTGGCGCCTATCATCGCACGCTCACGGCGTTCGGCCTCTCGCTTCTCAAGCCGACCGGGTCGCGCACGCCACGACGGCAGTTCGAGAATGCCGGCGCTGAACGTGCCGATCTCGCGAAGATCCGGGCGATTCCCCACAATGCGATCCTGCAGCAGCTCGGCTATCCTCTCAATGTCGTGGGCGGTGTCGGTGCCGCGACGCGGGCAACCAAGGAGCCTTTTGTCGACTGGCGCCGCGAGAGCCCGCGCTTTCGTCAGCTCATGGATATGGTGGTGGCGGCACGACGGCGGGCGAGTCTCAGCACGCTCATGGCCTATGGCGCACTTTTCGACGGGGCCTATTGGGCGGCACGGCCGCACGGGCCGGCGCAGGAACACCTCACCGATGCCTGTCTCTATCTGGCGCAGTTCTTCGAGGGCGACGACCGCTTCCGGGCGGCACAGGAGCTCGGCACGCGGCTCAGGATCGACGAACTGCTGTTGCATCAGTTTCTCGCCGCGAGACCGAGGATGTGCTTGTCGCGCGGGAACGTGATTTTCTGGCCCTCATGCACGGCGTGCGCATCGCGCTTATCCAGGAGCTGTTCCTGCATGCCGCGCGCATTCCGCGCTTTTCCGCCCGCAACGACATCTCGCGCGAGGACATCATGGATCTCGTCTTCGCGCTCCGGGTGCCCGAAGCGGTGGTGCTCCTGCGGCAGGCCTATCCCGAGACGCCGCCGAGCCCGGCCGATTTTCCCATCCACGAGCCCTCGGACTATCCCGACGCCGCGGCCCCGCATTATGGTGAGATCAACCGCACGCTCATCGATCCGATGGAAGCGATCCACCGCCGCATCCTCGCCATCTCGGTCGCGATCGCGAATATCTACCACGCCATCGGATAGGCAGCGCTGCAAGCGTTACGATTGCACTGGGGTAGAATGGGTCGTAATCCTATCAGAGCGTGCGTATTCCCCTTGGATGGGGTAAGAATATGGCGGTCGATTTCATCGGGGGCTTTGGAGCGGAACAGATCACTTAGAGTCCGACGCGAAATGAATTGAATGTTTTCAGGCTCTTGCCAACCTAGGTGTCAGGAGTTGGACGCTTGCGAGGAAGAGCCATGTCTCGGCGCTGGCGATGGTCGCGTCGAAGTCCTTGGCCAAGCGGCGGTTGCGGTTGAGCCAGGCCAGGGTCCGCTCGACCACCCAGCGGCGCGGTATCACCTCGAAGCCTTGCGCGGCGTCGGACCGCTTGACGATCTCCAGGCTCCATCGGCCCAGCCGTCGCAGCGCGGCCTCGCGTTTCGGTCCACCATAGGCGCCGTCGGCGAAGACATGGCGCAGCCACGGGAAGGCATAACGGATGGAAGCGAGCACCGCCGGCGCGCCGTCGCGGTCCTGAATGTCCGCGCCATGGACCAGCGCCGTGACCAGCAGACCGCCGGTGTCGGTGAGGATATGGCGCTTGCGGCCCTTGACCTTCTTTCCCGCATCATAGCCCCGCTCGCCGCCGCTTTCCGTGGTCTTCACCGACTGGCTGTCGATGACGCCGGCGGACGGGCTTCCCACGCGTCCCTCAATCTCGCGCACCGCCATCAGCAGATGATGATTGATCCGCCGCCATGTCGCGTCGTCACGCCAAGTATAGAAGTAGCGCTGCACCGTCGAGCGTGGTGCGAAGTCCTTCGGCAGCATGCGCCACGGACAACCGCTGCGCAGCACATACAGGATCGCGTTGACCACCTCGCGCAGATCCGTGGTTCGCGGTCGCCCCACTGCCTTGGCCGGCGGCATCGAGGGTTCGATCAAATCCCATTCCGCGTCCGTCAGGTCGCTTGCATAGCGCAGCCCATCGCGGTCATACTTCGGGCGAGTGATTTCGGTCCACATGTTGTGTCTCCAGTGATTGCG
>JBHHTO010000087.1:0-9238 GCA_046753425.1 Rhodothalassiaceae bacterium
TGGTACTGGTGCTGGGTCGACGGCAAGGTGACATCGGACCAGCACCGCGCCAAGCTCGTCGCCGTTGGCGCGAAGCTCACGGGGCGCCATCCGGCAGCGGCCCTGGTGGCAGTCATGGGTGAGAGCGCGCCGCGGGAGACGGCTCTGCTCGAGGACCTGCTCGCACACTCCTCCCTCGGTCGCGCCCTCGCCAGCGGCGATCTGGCGCCACTCGTGACGCCCGCCCGTGCGGGCCAGGACGAAAAAGGGGACCCCTGACATGTGCGGCATCGCCGGACTTTTCCATCTCCGCGAACCGCGTCCCGTCGACCGGTCCCTGCTCGAGGCGATGACGGATCGTCTCGCCCACCGCGGCCCCGACGACAGCGGCTATCATGTCGTACCGGGCACGGGGCTTGGCCATCGCCGGCTGTCGATCATCGATCTTGCGGGTGGGCATCAGCCGCTCTTCAACGAGGATGGCAGTGTCGCCGTCGTCTACAACGGCGAGATCTACAATTTCGCCGAGCTTGCCGACGAGCTCGTCGCGCGCGGCCACCGTTTCCGCACCCGTTGTGACACCGAGGTCATCGTTCACGCCTGGGAGGAGTGGGGCGCGGCAGCGGTCGAGCGCTTCCGCGGCATGTTCGCCTTCGCCATCCACGATGCCCGCAGCGAGACCCTGTTCCTCGCCCGCGACCGGCTCGGCATCAAGCCACTCTATTATACGGTGACGGCCGACGGCTGGCTCGTCTTCGGCTCCGAGCTCAAGGCGCTCCTCGTCCATCCCGGCATCGCCCGGCGCATCGACCCGCTCGCGGTCGAGGACTTCTTCGCCCTCGGCTATGTCCCCGATCCGCGGTCGATCTATGAGGGAATAAGAAAGCTGCCGCCGGGGCATCACCTTACCCTCGTCCGCGGGCGTGCGGCGGCCGAGCCCCGGCAGTACTGGGATGTCACCTTTGCCCCAGACCGTGGCCCCGCCGATGCCGGAGAGGCCGAAGCGGCGTTGCGCGAACAGCTCGCGGAAGCGGTGGCCGTGCGGCTTGTCGCCGATGTGCCGCTCGGTGCCTTTCTTTCCGGCGGCGTCGATTCGAGCAGCGTGGTGGCGATGATGGCGACGACGCAGGAAACGCCGGTGGTCACTTGCTCGATCTCGTTCGGTGAGCGCGAATACGACGAATCGCGCTATGCGGCGATGGTCGCCGAGCGCTTTGCCACCGAGCACCACAATCGCCGTGTCGACGCCGACGATTTCGAGATCATCGCGCGTCTGCCGCGGATTTATGACGAGCCCTTTGCCGACAGCTCGGCGCTGCCCACCTATCGCGTCTGCGAGGAGGCGCGGCGCCATGTCACCGTCGCGCTCTCGGGCGACGGCGGGGACGAGGTTTTCGCCGGGTACCGGCGCTATCGCTGGCACGCATATGAGGAGCGGGTGCGGCGCCTCCTGCCGCAGGGGGTGCGCGGTCCGCTCTTCGGCCTGCTTGGGCGCCTCTACCCCAAGCTCGACTGGGCGCCAAGGATATTGCGCGCCAAATCGACGCTCGAGGCCATCGCCCGCAACTCGGCGGAGGGATATTTCCACAGCGTGTCCGTGCTCCCCGACGCCCTGCGGAGCGCACTCTACAGCCCCCACTTTCGTCGCCAGCTACAGGGCTATCGCACCTCCGAACTGTTTCGCGAGATCCTCGCTGCGGCACCGGCACCGGACTCGCTGTCACAAATCCAGTATCTCGACTTCAAGACCTATCTGCCCGGTGACATCCTGACCAAGGTCGATCGGGCCAGCATGGCCCATTCGCTCGAGGTCCGGGTGCCCATTCTCGACCACCATCTCGTCGAATGGGCCGGCGGAATCCCCCCGGCACTGAAACTGCACGGACGGGAAGGAAAGTTTGTCTTGAAAAAGGCGATGGAGTCGCTGCTGCCGCACGACATTCTTTATCGCGACAAGATGGGATTTGCCATTCCGCTTGCCACCTGGCTGCGGGGTCCCCTCGGGGACCGACTGGAGCACACCGTCGCGAATGGCGCACTTCCGGATTGTGGCATTTTCGACCGCGGCGTCCTGCAACGCATGGTTGAGCAGCACCGTTCGGGTCTCCGGGACTTCAGCGCACCGCTGTGGGCGCTTCTCATGTTCGCCGGCTTTCTCGAGGATGTGCATGGTGGCAGGCGGCAGCAAGCCGTAGTAGCGCCGGTAGGGGCCTGAGACATCCATTTGATGTTCACGAGGCGGGCAGGGCGGTTGCATTTGCAGCCGCCATGATGCATTGGAGTCACCGTCAGGAGAGGAGACGCCGCATCCCGATTTTCCTCGCAAAAAATTAACCAGAATTCCCCATTATTCACGTGCAAAAATCGGGATGCCGCACGCGGAGACACATGACGAACTCGCGATACACGCGTCCGCTGGCGATTCTCGCAGTTGTCGAATGCCTTGCGTTCGCCATTGCGGCGTTCGCGGCGTGGTCCATTCTCGAGGCTGGACGGGGCGGTCTCGGATACCCTGCGCTGGGGCTGCGGGTGGGGCTTGTCTGTGCGCTCATCGCATCGATGATGTTCGCGCTGGGGTTGTATAGCTGGAGAGCATTGACCGGCCTCGGCGACCTTTTTGTCCGCGTCCTCGTCGCCTTCTTCCTCGCCTATGCCTTCTATGCCTTTCTCGTCTATCTTGCCGGCGAGCTGCGGCTCCCGGCGCGCGTGCTGACGCTTGCGCTGCTGCTTGCCCTGCCTCTCGTCTTTGCGATCCGCCTCATCTTTCTTCGTCTCACCGGCCTTGCCCAGCTCAAGTCACGCGTCCTCGTTCTCGGGACAGGCAAACAGGCGAAACACATCCAGGGGCTGGAACGCAACGACCGCTGGAGCCGCTTTACGGTCGTGGCCTTCATCGATCTCGAAAAGCGCAAGCCTGTCGTCGATGCCGACCGCATCCGTCCCATGCCGGACGATCTTGCCGCATTCGCACGAGAGCACCAGGTCAACGAGATCGTGCTCGCGCTCGAGGAGCGCCGGGGCCAGACACCGCTCGCGCCGCTCATCAGCGCCCGCCTCAGCGGGGTCGAGATCACCGACTATCAGTATTTCTGCGAAATGGCGGAAGGCCGGGTCGATTTGGACGCCCTGCGGCCGAGCTGGTTCTTCGATCCGCACGGATTCCGCTCCGGCCGGCTCGACCTGCTGCTCAAGCGCACCTTCGATATCACGCTCGCCGCGGCCCTGCTCATTTTCACCTTGCCCCTGCTGCTCGTGACCGCGATCGCCATTCGCCTGGAGAGTCCCGGCACCGTCTTTTTCCGCCAGGAGCGTGTCGGAAAGGGTGGCAGGACCTTCGTCCTTATCAAGTTCCGCTCGATGCGGTCCGACGCCGAGGCCGGCGAGCCCCCGCAGTGGGCGCAGGAGAGTGACCCGCGGGTGACCCGTCTCGGCGCCTTCATCCGCAAGACGCGTATCGACGAGATTCCGCAGGTCATCAATGTTCTGCTCGGCGACATGAGCTTCGTCGGCCCGCGCCCCGAGCGCCCCTATTTCGTCGACATGCTGGCCGAGCACATCCCCTTCTATCGTGAGCGGCATGCGGTGCGGCCCGGCATCACCGGCTGGGCGCAGCTCAATTATCCCTATGGGGCCTCGATCGAGGACGCCAAGCAGAAGCTGCGTTACGATCTCTTTTACATCAAGCATTTCCGCATCGTCTTCGATCTCGGCATTGTGCTTCAGACCATACGTGTGGTGCTGTGGCCTGAGGGCGCACGGTAGCCGATCATATGAAGCCTGCGGAGCCGATTCGAATTCTGCACGTCATGCCGAGCTGGGGCGTCGGTGGCGTACAACTCCGCATCCTCGACGTTGCACGCCGGCTCGGCGACGGTTTTGCGCATCGGGCGCTCAGCCTCGACGGTCGCCACGAGGCGCTGTCCCGCATCGCCGACGGCCTTGATGTCCGTCGCGTCGAACCGCCCGGAGGCACCATTGGCGGACTGCGAGCCATCCGCAACGCCTTGCGACGACTCTTCGAATCAGAAGGGGTCGATCTCCTGTGCACCTACAATTGGGGCGCCATCGAATGGGCGCTTGCCAACCGACTTCTCCGAGCGCGACGGCCACATCTCCATTTCGAGAGCGGTTTCGGTCCCGAAGAGGCACGGCGGCCGCTGCGCCGGCGCAGCCTCATGCGACGCCTGTCGCTCGCAGCGGTGCATGCGCTGGTCGTGCCCTCGCGCACATTGCAGCGTATCGCGCGGGCATCGCACTGGATCGCAGCGGATCGCATTCGCCTCATCCCCAATGGCGTCGATACGGACTTTTTCGCGCCCCCCGGGGAGCGGAACCGGGAGCCCGGCACACCGGTTCATATTGTTACCGTCGCCCCCTTGCGGCGCGAGAAGCGGCTCGACCGGCTGCTCGCGATCGCAGCGCCTCTTCTTGCCGCCGGTCGCTGCCGGCTCAGCGTGCTCGGCGAAGGGGCCGAACGCGCTACGCTCGAGCGGCAGGCGGCGGATCTCGGCATCGCGGCCCGGGTCCGGTTTGCCGGCAATGTGTCCGACATTCGTCCGGCGCTCGCCGAGGCCGATGTCTTCGCGCTCAGCTCGGAAACCGAGCAGATGCCGAACGCGCTCCTCCAGGCGATGGCCATGGAACTGCCGGTGGTCGCCTTCGATGCCGGCGACGTGGCGCACATTCTTCCGCCCGTGCAACGGAACTTCGTGCATGCGCAGGGCGACGAGGAGGGGTTCCGCGAGACTCTGGCGCGACTGTGTGCGAATGGCGCAGAGCGCCGGGCATTGGGCCGTGCCAACCGGGACCATGTCGTGGCCAGCTATCCGATGGCACGCATGGTGGGCGCCTACCGGCAGCTCTATGCGGAGGCGATCGCGGCATGAGAATCCTGCTTTTTAGCCAGCTTTTTCCCAATGCCCGGCAGCCCTTCCACGGTATCTTCGTCGAGAACCGGCTGAAGCACCTGCTTGCGATGAGCGGCCACGAGGCGCGGGTGCTGGCACCTGTGCCGTGGACGCCGCCGCTGGTCGGACGGCTCGCGCGCTATCGCGCCTATCGCGGCGTGCCGCGCAGCGAGGAGCGGCACGGCATCCGCATCGATCACCCCCGCTATGTCGTGATCCCGAAGATCGGCATGAATGTCGCGCCGTTCCTGCTTTACGCCGCCGCCCGCCGGGCATTCCGGCGCATGCATGCCGCCGGCGAGCGCTTCGATCTCATCGACGCCCATTATTTCTATCCCGATGGGGTCGCCGCGGCGATGCTCGCGCGCGAATTCGATCTTCCCTTCGTCATCACCGGGCGCGGCACCGATCTCAACCTCATTCCCCGCTACCCTGTGCCGCGCGCGCTCATCCGCCGGGCCGCGGCGCGCGCGTCGGGACTGATCACCGTCTGCGCGGCGCTGGCGGACGATCTTGCGGCGCTCGGCATCCCGCGCGAGCGGGTGACGGTTCTCCGCAACGGAGTCGATCTTGAAGCCTTTCGCCATGACGCGCAGGGCGCCGCGGCGTTGCGCGAGCGTCTCGCGCTGCAGCCGCCCGTTCTCGCCTCGGTCGGTCTTCTGATCGCACGCAAGGCCCACCATCTCGTCATCGACGCTCTGGCCCGGCTCGGCCGGGGATCGCTTCTCATCGCCGGCAGGGGGGAGGAGGAGGCGCGGCTGCGCGCCCACGCCGCGGCGCTGGGGGTCGGCGATCGCGTGCACTTCCTCGGTGGCGTGCCGCATGACGAACTCAAGACCGTGTACAGCGCCGCCGATCTCCTCGTTCTCGCCTCGTCCCGCGAGGGCTGGCCGAATGTGCTTCTTGAGGCACTCGCCTGCGGTACGCCGGTGGTGGCCACCGCGGTCAACGGCTCGCCCGAGGTCGTGCGCGAGGCGGTAGCGGGTGAAATCGTCGCCGAGCGGACGGGTGCGGCGCTGGCCGAGGCAGCGCGGCATGTGCTTGCGCGGGGCGCGTCGCGAGAGGCGGTGCGCGCCTATGCCGAGGGCTTCTCCTGGGACGAGACGAGCCGCGGTCAGATGCGGCTCTTCGAGCGGATCGTCGAGGCCCGCCGTCGTCGAAAGGACTGAGACAACGGCCTTGTGATCGCGTGGCGATCCCGCCATCATGCGCCCATGTTTCCGATCGCGACCGCCGTGCCCTACCGCTATCCGCCTTTCGTCACCTGGTCCCTGATCGGGGTAAATGTCCTGGTCTTCCTGTTCCAGATCTCGCTCCCGCCGGCGGCGCAGGCGGCCTTCATCCACGAATTCGCGCTCGTTCCCGCGCGCTATGCGCAACATGCCGGCGCGCTCGATTATTTTCCTTTTCTCAGCAACATTTTCTTGCATGGCGGCTGGCTGCACATTCTCGCCAATATGTGGACGCTCTATCTGTTCGGCCCGGCGGTCGAGGACCGTCTTGGCAAGGGCCGCTTCCTTCTCTTCTATCTGGGCTGCGGGATCGGAGCGAGCGTGGCGCATGTTCTTGTCAACCCCGCCTCCGCGATCCCGGCGCTCGGTGCCTCGGGGGCCATTGCGGGTGTGCTCGGTGCCTATATGCGGTTGTTCCCCCTGGCCCGGGTGATCGTCCTCGTGCCGATCCTGTTCTTTCCCTATTTCTTCGAGCTGCCGGCGATGCTCTTTGCGGGATTGTGGTTCCTCATCCAGCTCGGTTCGGGCGTCGGCGCCATCTTCGCCGATCCCAATGCCGGCGGGGTCGCCTGGTGGGCGCATATCGGCGGCTTCGCCTTCGGCTGGCTGGTCATGCCGCTGCTGCACCGTCCACGCCACCGCCATCGGCCCTATGCCCGCGATGAAGGCGTATTCGGATTCCTGCCCACCGGACACAGGAGATAGACCAGTGAACTGGATGGACCTGATCTGGCTCTTCTTCCTTCTCTCGGCCCTGCAGCCGGTCCTCCACCAGCGCATGCTCGAGGCGATGCGGACGCGCAAGATCGCGCAGGTGGAGCGGGAGCGCAATTCCCGGGTCATCCTGATGGTGCATCGCCAGGAGACGATGCGCCTCCTTGGTTTTCCGCTCATGCGCTATATCGACGTCCATGACTCGGAAGAGGTGCTGCGGGCGATCCACATGACCGATCCCGAGGTGCCGATCGACCTTGTCCTGCATACGCCCGGCGGGCTCGTCCTTGCCGCCTTGCAGATCGCCCGCGCGATCCGCGCACATCCCGCGAAGGTCACCGTCTTCGTGCCGCATCTGGCGATGTCCGGCGGCACCCTGATCGCGCTCGCCGCGGACGAAATCGTGATGTCGCGTCATGCCGTGCTCGGCCCCGTTGATCCGCAGATTGGCCAGATGCCGGCGGCCTCGATCATCCGCGCGGTCGAGGACAAGCCGATCGCGCATGTCGAGGACCAGACGCTGGTCCTCGCCGACGTTGGCCGCAAGGCGATCGCGCAGATCCGTCATGCGGTGCGCGAGCTGCTTGGTGACCGTTTCGAGTCGGAGAAGGCGGACGAGCTGTCGCGGCTTCTCTCGGAAGGGACATGGACCCACGACTTTCCGATCACCGCCGTCGAGGCCGAAAAGCTCGGTCTCAGGGTGAGCACCGAGATGCCGGAGAGCGTGCTCACGCTGATGTCGCTCTATCCACAGCCGGTGCGCGCGCAGCCGAGCGTCGAGTATCTGCCGCAGCCCCGACAGGCGAAGGACGCGGAACGCCATTGACGTGCCGCGTCCCGGCGACCGCACTCACATACTCAGTCGCTGAACCGGAAGAGCACCGCCGTCTCGGGCGGCGCGTCGAGCGCCTCCTCCGCCGTCGCGGGCGCAAAGGCCCCCGGATCGCGCGCGATCTGGCGGAACAGGATCAGGGTCGAGCCGACCTCGCGCGGTGGCGTTTCGCCGCGTGTCTGCTTGAGCCGCAGCCAGTGCGTTTCGAGCTCGCTTTCGCTCATGCCGAGCACTTTTGCGACGAAGGCCGCATGTGCCGGCGAGGCCTTGGTGCGACCGAGCGGTTTGGCCGCAACGCCGCCCGGCCAGGACGTAAGCTCCTTGAGAAAAAGCCGCTTCACCGTCTCCTGTGCGTTAGCGCCGCTGTCGAGGAGCGGATTGTCGGCATTGACAAGCACGACATAGTCGGCCGCATGTGCCGTGGCGACGAAACGCGCGACGAGGGCGACGACGAGTCCGAAACGGGTCAGGATGCTTCGATACATGGTCATGTCCCCCTAGAACGAGATCGTAGCCGAAAGCTGGTAATTGCGCGCATTGGCACTGGGGAGGCCCGGTGCCGCCTCAAAGTGATTGAAGCGTGTGATGGCGCGCAGATGAACCTGCGGGTTCGGCTTGAAGCTGAGACCCACGGCATGCTCCGTCTTGTCTCCGGTGCCCGTCCCGTCATCGAGGAAGTCGAAGCGGTAGAGGGCGGTCCAGCGATCGGCGAAGCGCCAGCCCGGCTGGGTGTAGAAGGCCAGGCGGTTGCCGCCCTGGTCCTCGTCGGTGGCGAAGATCTCGCTCTTCCAGACGACTGGGCCCTTGTCATAGAGCACATCGCCGCCGAACAGCACATAGTCGGTGCCGTGCCCGGCGCGGCGCCCGCCGCCGATATTGGCGCCGACCGTGAGTCCGCTGTCACCGAAGGTCCAGTAGGCGCGGCCGCCGTAATTGAGGCTGTCGGAATTGCCAGCGAAGCTGCCGACATAGGCGGCATAGCCGAAGCTGCCATTGGCGCCGCCGGGCGAGAAGACCTGCCCCGTCACCCGGACACCGTTCATGAAGTTGGCGAAGATCGTCTGGCCGCCGAAGGGGCGCAGGAACTGTGGCTGTTCGGGATCGAGCAGGATGGCCGGGAAGTGCTCGACATTGATGATCCCGTGCGGCGTGATGAAGCGTCCGAAATCGAGCGTGAAGGCGTCACTCGCCCTGTAGGTCGCGGTGGCGATGACGAGCGGTGCCTTGGTGGCGAGCGCGAAATTCGGATTGAAGCGCTTCTCCGGGTCGGTGAAATTGATCCCCGACTCGCGAATGAAGGCCTGTGCCGCGAACAGCGACCAGCGTTCGGAGAGCTGCGCCTTGGCGAGCAGCTCGAAGGTCAGCCGGTTGATGCCGAACTCGGTGTTGTCGCGGCCGTCGGCGAGCGTTGCGGCAGTGTGCAGGAAGCCGCCGATGTTGAGGCTTTTCGCATCGAAGGCGCGCACCAGCGCCCGGCTGCCGACCCGCTCCTCGACGTCGAGAGTGATGTTCTCGATTTCCTCGAGACGCCCCTGCGTTGCACCGACGGCTTTTTCGACCCTGGCGAGCCGCTC
>JBHHTO010000088.1:0-9113 GCA_046753425.1 Rhodothalassiaceae bacterium
GGCCGCGCGCATATTTGTGCCCCGCCGGATCGAGGGCGGGCCAGAAGGGACGCCACAGCCCCGGTGAATTCTCGAACGTCTTCGGCGCCACCTCGTCGAGGACGCGGGCCGCGATGCCGATGTCGCGCACCACGACCTCACCGCAATGAAAACGCCCCGGCACGAGCAGGTGACCGGGCTTCTTGCGAAAGAAGGTGACCGTGAGGTCGGCCCGGAAGGCACAGCCCTCGACCTGTCCGTCATCGCCGGAGATGCCGGATGGCACATCGACCGCGACCCGGAAGGCCGGCCGTACGCCGGCCGCCTCGATCATCGCCGCGGCAGCACCGGCAACCGGTCGCGAAAGGCCGGCGCCGAACAAAGCGTCGATGACGAGATCGGCATCGGCGAGCGCGGAGTCGTCGAAGCCGGCCACCGGCCCCTGATACCGCGCAGCCATCGTCGCGGCATCGCCGCGCAAGGCTTGCCGCGGTACAGAGGAGGCGACATGAACCGCTACACCGGCCTCGGCGAGACGGCGTGCCGCCACCCAGCCGTCGCCACCATTGTTCCCCGGTCCCGCAAGCACGACCGCCCGCTCGGCCTGATGCCGGGCCAGCGCCTCCTCGGCGACGGCGCGGCCGGCGGCCTCCATGAGATCCTCGCCACGGATGCCCGACTCGATCGTCAGGCGGTCCGCCCGCGCCATTTCGGCGCAGCTGAGGAGCGCGTGCGGGCTTTTCGGATCGAAGGCGGCCATATGTCCCCTCCACTGCGACCGGCGCGGCACCGGACCTCTCAGGAGAAACGGCCGTCACGGCAGTGGGGCGAGCGATGGGACTTGAACCCACAGCCTCCTGGACCACAACCAGGCGCTCTAACCAGTTGAGCTACGCCCGCCACAGTCTTCCGCGCGAGGGCGCCCTCTTAGCCGAGTGCTGCCGCCGCCGTCAAGCAGGCCGGAGCCGCCTGCCCATCGCGGATGCAGATGCCCAGATATTGGGCACATCGTCGCCGCGGGCAAGATCCCGAAAGCGAGCCGCAGGGCGGGCTTCCTGCCGTCCGCCTTCTGGCATGCCTCGTGCAATGGTAGCGGCGAGAAGAGACCGGGAAGCGACAGGACAGGGTGTCGGACCCGAAGCGGTGCGGCACTGCCCCTTTCGCGCAACAGCCGGCACCGACCGGGACCCCGCGGGACCAGACTGCAGAGAGAGCGATGAAAAAGATCGAAGCGATCATCAAGCCCTTCAAGCTCGATGAGGTGAAGGACGCTCTGCATGAGGTGGGCGTATCCGGGATCACCGTCCTCGAGGCACGCGGTTTCGGCCGCCAGAAAGGCCATACCGAACTTTATCGTGGCGCCGAATATGTGGTCGATTTCGTTCCCAAGGTGAAGATCGAGCTCTTCATCGAGGACGCGCGGGTCGAGGCCGCCGTCGAGGCGATCCAGAATGCCGCCCATACCGGGCGCATCGGCGACGGCAAGATTTTCATCACGCCGGTGCTCGACGCCGTCCGCATCCGTACCGGCGAAACCGGCGACGACGCCATCTGAACCCCGGGCCGCAACCACCCAGGACAGCACACAGGAGACGACATGCCGAAATTTACCGACCTCTTGCCAGCCGACCTGCTCAGGCTCTGCAAGGACGAGGACCTGGTCTGGATCGACCTGCGCTTCACCGATCCGCGCGGCAAATGGCAACATCTCACGATGGACGCGGCGGCGATGGACGAGGAGCAGCTCGAGGACGGGATCATGTTCGACGGCTCGTCGATCGCCGGCTGGAAAGCGATCAACGAATCCGACATGATCCTCAAGCCGGATCTCGCCCGGGTCACCACCGACCCCTTCACGGCACAGGGGACGGTGATCGTCTTTTGCGACGTGCTCGAGCCCACGACCGGCCAGCCCTATGGGCGCGACCCGCGTTCGACCGCGAAGCGCGCCGAGGAATATCTCAGGTTCTCCGGCATCGGTGATGTCGCCTATTTCGGCCCCGAGCCCGAATTCTTCGTCTTCGACGATGTCCGCTTCCGGGTCGGCTATTCCGGCGCCATGTACGCCCTTGACGACATCGAGGGCCCGTACAATTCGGACAAGCCCTACCCCGACGGCAATATGGGCCACCGGCCGCGCATCAAGGGCGGCTACTTCCCGGTCGCACCCGTCGACTCGGCCTTCGACCTGCGGGGAGAGATGGTAAGCGTGCTGCGCGAGCTCGGCGTGAAAACGGACAAGCACCATCACGAGGTGGGGGCGAGCCAGCACGAACTCGGCATCGCCTTCGCACCGCTCACCGAGATGGCCGACAAGGTGCAGCTTTACAAATATGTCGTGCACCAGGTCGCCCACTCCTATGGCAAGACGGCGACCTTCATGCCGAAGCCGGTCAAGGACGACAACGGATCGGGCATGCACACCCATCAGTCGATCTGGCGCGACGGCAAGCCGCTTTTCGCCGGAGCCGGCTATGCCGACCTGTCGGACACGGCGCTCTACTATATCGGCGGCATCATCCGCCACGCGAAAGCGATCAATGCCTTCACCAATCCGACGACGAACAGCTACAAGCGCCTGACACCGGGCTTCGAGGCGCCGGTCCTGCTCGCCTATTCGGCGCGCAACCGCTCGGCCTCCTGCCGCATTCCCTATGCGACGAGCCCCAAGGGCAAGCGTGTCGAGGTGCGCTTCCCCGACCCGGCGGCCAACCCCTATCTCGGCTTCGCCGCGATGCTGATGGCCGGCCTCGACGGCATCGAGAACAAGATTCATCCCGGCGACGCCATGGACAAGGATCTCTATGCCTTGCCGCCGGAAGAGCTGACCGGCGTGCCGACCGTCGCGCGCTCGCTGCGCGAGGCGCTCGAGGCGCTGCAGGCGGACAATGATTTTCTCAAGAAGGGCGATGTCTTCTCGCAGGACCAGATCGATGCCTATCTGCACCTCAAGTTCGAGGAGGTGACGACCTTCGAGCTGACGCCGCACCCGGTGGAATTCGACCTTTATTACAGCGTCTGAGCGGGCGCGTCCTCATATCTCCCGCGGGGCCATCGGCAACCGGGGCCCCGCGGCGTGCCGCCGTCTCGAACCGGCGCTCAGTGGAGCGATGAATTGCTCGGCCGGCTGCGCGCCTTGTCGGGCACGCCGAGAAGGGCATAGGCAAGAATCTTGTAGGCCAGCTTGGCGGCGAGGAAATCGCAGCCATGCAGGCCCGGACGCGGTGCCAGCTCGGTGATGTCAGCGCCGACGATGTCCGCTACCGCGGCCGCCTTGCGGATGATGGCGATGGCATCGTCCCAGAACAGCCCGCCGGGTTCCGGCGTACCGGTCGCCGGCATGAGCGAAGCGTCGAAGGCATCGAGATCGAAGGTGAGATAGACCGGCCGGCCGCGCAGCGGCGCGACGATCCGGTCAAGCGTCCACAAGGCCTTGTCCTTCGCCCAGTGGATATGCAGCCGCTCCCGGTTTTCCTCGAAAAACGGGATCTCGCCCGCCGAAATATTGCGGATCCCCACCGACACGACCTCGACCCGTGAATCGTCCATGACCCGGCGGATCGCCGAGGCGTGGCTGAAATGCGCGCCCTCATAGCCGTCGCGCAGATCGGCATGGGCGTCGAAATGAAGCACGGCGAGATCGGGAAAGCGCTCGAGAAACGGGCGGATCGCACCGGGCGTCAGCGAATGCTCGCCCCCGAAGACGAACGGGAACCGCTCCTCGAACAGGACTCGCCCGGTGAGCCCGGCGAGCTGCTCAAGCGCCTTCTCCACGGGCTGCGGGATCGCCGGCATGGCCAGCGTCGCGACGCCGAATTCCTGCACCGGCTCGCACCAGAATTCCTCGTCGAACAGCTCGACCTCGTGCGAGGCGGCGATCATCGCCGCCGGCCCTGCCGCCGTGCCCCCTTCATAGGATACGGTGGCCTCGAGGCCATAGGGGATGATCACCGCCCGCGCGGCGGCGTGATCCGATGCATCATCGAGGCCGAGAAACCCCTCCCCGGCCGGCATGAAGGGCGGAAACTCCATCCGGGACACCTTGTCGCAGGGGCGAACCGTCCGGCTCTTCTAGCCATCCGGCGCGATAAGGCAAGCGACTTTCTGATCCTGAGACTGCGCAAGGGGTGCGGTCGCATTGCTGACGCCGCCATCGCGCCGCGCACGGGTCACACGCAGTGCCCCTTCATACTGTGCCGGGCTTTCCCGCCTCGCTCTTGCGGGCATCGCGCGGCGGATCATGGCGCCGCCGCCGCGGGCCCGTCGGAGTGCCCCTGCCGGCGCTCCGCGCGTCACGTGAAAAGCGGGCGGAATCGCACAGGGTCGAGAGCGCCACCAGCCGACGCTCCGAACGCAGGCTCGCATGGCTGATGACCGCGTGCGGGATGCCGACGCCACGCGGCTCGAGGATGCGCTCGACGATCCACACCGAATCCCAGTTGCCATATTCGAAGAACCGGTCGCCGATGCCCACCCGCGGCGGCTCCTCCCGATGAAGGGTGAAGCGCCGGAAGACCCGGCCCCATCGGCCTGCGCTCGCCATCGTCCAACTCCCTGCCCGACATGCGCGAAATATAGCATGTTCCGCGCCCCCTCGTGGCATGAAACCGGCAGTGCACCGCTGCCCCTGCCACGAGGCCCTGATCGCGCAATGACTTCGACGCCGAATTAAGAGATGTGAAAGAAACGCTCGCTAGCTTCACAGTCGCCATGTGTTCCCAAGCGTGCCACGACTCGACATCTCCCGCCCCGCCTCTTGACCCGGAGCTCGACACCGAGCAGCGGGCGCTGCAGTGCCGTCTGGCCGGAACGAATATCAATCCATCCACATTTCTGGCAACAGATTATCTCAACCATTTCAATGAGGTGATTATGCTTCTTGAGATGTTGCCTGAAATGCCGGAGATGATCGGGGAGGTGCTGCTCTGGCGGCCGAAATCCTATCCCGACCATTTTCGCGACAGCGGATTCAAGGACGGCGCGCTGGCCATCGAGGCCTATGAGCGGGCGCCCGGCCGCTATCGCCGGGCTTTCGATTACCATGTGGCGGCGCTCGACGCGCTGATCCTCGAGGCCGTGGCAGCCCTTCAATCCTGCGCTTCGGACGGCGCCGGCATGCGGTGCATACTCGAGCGCGACCTCGCCCGGGCGCGCCGGATCCTCGAGACCCTGTCTGGCATCATCCACGGCGCGACGACCTCGCTCGCCCAGGACGATGTCGACCGCGCCTTTGCCGATGCGAGCGAGGGCGCCGAGGCGGACAGCGACAACGACCAGGCGGCGATCGACGCCCTTTTCGACTGAGCCCCGCCCAAAGCCGTGCGGCGGGCCGCGCCGTGCGACACGCCAGATATTGTTATCCTTGACCCCCGGCACCCCGTATATTACCGCACGGTGAGTATTCCTTTCCGTCGGGTCCGCGTGTCATGGCCGATCTTTTCGAGGATGTGAGCACCACAAGCAGCGCCTATTCCGCCGAGGATATCGAGGTGCTTGAGGGGCTCGAGCCGGTCCGCAAGCGGCCTGGCATGTATATCGGTGGCACCGACGAGCGGGCGCTGCACCATCTCGTCGCCGAGCTGCTCGACAACGCCATGGATGAGGCCGTCGCGGGCCACGCCAACCGCATCGAGATCGAGCTCGACGCAGCGGGATCGGTGACCGTGTCCGACAATGGCCGCGGCATCCCCGTCGACCCGCATCCGAAGTTTCCCGACAAGTCGGCGCTCGAGGTCATTCTCACGACGCTGCATTCGGGCGGCAAGTTCAAGACCGGTGCTTACGCCACGGCGGGCGGATTGCATGGCGTCGGGGTCTCGGTCGTCAATGCACTCTCGGAGCGGCTCGAGGTCGAGGTCGCACGCGACCGGCAGCTTTATCGCCAGTCCTATGTGCGGGGCGTCCCGCAGGGGCCGCTCGCGTCGCTCGGTCCGGTACAGAATCGCCGCGGCACGCGCATCCGCTTTGCGCCCGATCCCGACATTTTCGGCAAGGGTGTCGCCTTCCGTGCCGCGCGGCTCTATCGCATGGCCCGCTCGAAGGCCTATCTGTTCCGCGGTGTCGAGATCCGCTGGCGCTGTGACGCGGCCTGTCTTTGCGACGGCGAGAACGTGCCGATGGAGGAGACCTTTCATTTCCCGGGTGGGCTCGCCGACTATCTCGCGGAAAGCCTCAAGGGCCGCACGCTCGCCGGTGATGAAATCTTTGCCGGCCGTGCCGCTCTCGCCGACGGCCAGGGGCGCGTCGAGTGGGCCATTGCCTGGCCGGAATTCGGCGACGGGTTTTCCTCCTCCTACTGCAACACGGTGCCGACGCCCCAGGGGGGCACCCATGAGAGCGGCTTCCGCATGGCACTGCTCAAGGGACTGCGGGCGCATGGCGAGATGGTCGGCAATCGCAAGGCGCAACAGCTCACCGGCGATGACGTCAGCGGCGCCGCGGCGCTGATGCTGTCGGTCTTCCTCAAGGCGCCGCAATTCCAGGGCCAGACCAAGGAGCGGCTGTCCTCGCCGGAAGCCAGCCGGCTCGTCGACCTGGCGGTACGCGACGCCTTCGATCACTGGCTGGCGGAAAGCCCGGCGCGCGGGCAGGCACTGCTTGGCTGGGCGCTCGACCGTCTCGAGGAGAGGCTGAGGCGGCGCGCCGAGCGCGAGGTCAAACGCGCGACCGCAACGGGCCGCCGACGCCTGCGGCTTCCCGGCAAGCTGACCGACTGCGCCCTCGACAGCGCTGCGGGCACCGAGATCTTCATCGTCGAGGGGGACAGCGCCGGCGGTTCGGCGAAGCAGGCCCGCGATCGCCGGACGCAGGCGGTGCTGCCCATCCGCGGCAAGATCCTGAATGTCGCGAGCGCAAGCGCGGAGAAGGTTGCCCAGAACCAGGAAATCCGCGACCTCATCCAGGCCCTCGGTTGCGGCACCGGTTCCCATTATGACGGCGCCGCCCTGCGCTATGAGAAGATCATCGTCATGTGCGATGCCGACGTCGACGGCGCCCATATCGCGACCCTGCTCATGACCTTCTTCTTTCGCGAAATGCCCGGGCTCGTGCGCGAGGGCCGGCTCTATCTGGCGCAGCCGCCTCTTTACCGGCTGGCACGCGGCGGAACCGTCCGCTATGCGCGCGACGACGCGGAGAAGGAGGCCCTGCTCGCCGGCGACTTTGCCGGCAAGGGCAAGGTCGAGGTGTCCCGCTTCAAGGGCCTTGGAGAGATGCCGCCGGCGCAGCTCCGCGAGACCACGATGGCGCCCGGCAAACGCGTCCTCTTGCGCGTCACCCTGCCCGAGGACGGTGGCGAGCGCCGCGCCATCGCCGACCTCGTTGAACGCCTCATGGGACGGCGCGCGGAGGCGCGTTTCGCCTTCATCCAGGAGCACGCCGAGCGCATCGACGAGGCCGCGCTCGACCTTTGATCAGCCGGGCGTCACAGGCCGCCCTGCCCCTGCCCTTCCTCCTGCATCACGTCAGCGGCAACGCGCATGCGCACGATCGGGGTCGGATTGCGCGGCGGCTCGCCGCGCGCGATCTGATCGACATACTGCATCCCTGACACGACGCGGCCCCAGACGGTGTATTTGCCGTCAAGATGATGCGCCGGCATGAACATGATGAAGAACTGGCTGTTGGCGCTGTCCGGATCGTTGGTCCGCGCCATCGAGACCGTGCCCCGGAGATGCGGCAGATCGTTGAATTCGGCCTTGAGGTCGGGAAGGCTCGAGCCGCCCTCGCCGGTGCCAAGCGGATCGCCGGTTTGCGCCATGAAACCCTCGATCACGCGATGGAAGACGAGCCCGTCATAGAATCCCCGGCGCACGAGTTCCTTGATGCGGGCGACATGGTTGGGCGCCTTGTCGGGCCGCATCTGGATCACCACCCGGCCCATGGGCAGATCCATATAGAGCGTGTTCTCGGGGTCGAAGAGGCCGAATCCCTGACCCGCCGCGGGCGCCGAACCGGCTCCCAGCGCGACGAGGCCAAGGCTGAGAAATTTGAGAATTTGTTTCATCATGGCAACAGTCCGTCCTGCAATCACGCGCTCAGCCCCGCTTCATGTCATGGATCACGCCGCCCCGCTCAAGGGCGATCTTGGCCTTGACCGCATGCGCGACCCGCGGCGGGATGAAGCTGTCGACGCGACCGCCATAGGCGGCGATCTCCTTGACCAGCTTCGAGGCGATCGGCTGGTACTTCGCGTCGGCCATGAGAAAGACCGTCTCCACCTCCGGGTTGAGATAGGCGTTCATTCCCGCCATCTGGAATTCGTATTCGAAATCCGACACCGCGCGCAGGCCGCGGATGATGACCTTGGCACCGATCCGCTCGGCAAAACCCATGAGCAGTTCGTCGAAGGGACGAACGATGATCTCGGTGCCGACGCGTGCCGCCAGTTCCTTGGTCTCGGCACGTACCATATTGACCCGCTCGTCGAGATCGAAAAGCGGCGTTTTCGAGGGATTGGTGGCGACACCGATGACCAGGCGGTCGACGAGCTTGAGGCCGCGGCGGATGATGTCGAGGTGCCCATAGGTGATGGGGTCGAAGGTTCCCGGATAGAGGCCGACTTTCTCATCGGGCACGCGCCCCTCCATCGCCGTCGGGCCCAAGACGCCCGCCCCCGAGGATTAGATGTCCGGCCCGCCGATGGCAAGGCCCTATCCCCGCCCCTCCCTCCTGGCCTGGTGCCACAGGCGCATCACCTTGTCGACCGGCAGGGCCTCGACAAGGCCGCGATGGCCACGGACATCGCGGGCGCGAAACAGGGAATTGAGGATCGCTTCCTCGGTCGCCTCCGCCGCCGCCTGGAAGAGCGGCGACATCGCGTCATTGGGCAGGTCGAGGATCTGGCGCGGCCCGTCGCTCGCCACCCGCCGCACCTTGTCCGAGGTCGAGAAGGCGATGACATAGTCCCCCGAGCCGTTGGTCATGCTCGCCCCGGTGCGGGCGAGACCGGCAATCGCCCGCTTCGCAAGGCGACGGAGATTGCGATCCGACAGCGGTGCATCGGTGGCCAGCACGGTCATGATCGAGCCGTCGCCGCTGTGGTCGCGCGCTGCTGCTTGATCCTTGAGATAATAGCGCCCCAGCGCCTCGCCGACGCGCACCCCGTCGACGACGAGAATGCCACCCATATTGGT
>JBHHTO010000089.1:0-9110 GCA_046753425.1 Rhodothalassiaceae bacterium
CGTCGGCGGGAATGCGGCAGACCCTAGAGCAGGCGCTCCGGCGCTGTCCAGCATGTGCAGCCAATTGCCGCGGTCGGGCGCCGTCGTTGGCATTTGCAGCGCCCGTGCGAAGGTCTATAACCGCGGCAAACGCACGCCAGACAATCGGGAGCAGGCCATGACACGGGATCTTGTGCATTTCATCAACGGCGCCCAGGTGGCGGGCACCTCGGGACGCTTTCTCGACGTCTACAATCCCTCTGTCGGCGAGGTGCAGGCACGCACGCCGCTGGCCACGGCGGCCGAGGTCGAGGCGGCGGTCGCCGACGCGCGTGACGCCTTTCCGGGATGGGCGGCGACCCCGGCGGCAAAGCGGGCGCAGGTGCTGTTCCGGTTCCGCGATCTGGTGCGCAAGGAGCATGACGATCTCGCGCGGCTTCTCGCGAGCGAGCATGGCAAGGTGTTCGAGGACGCGAAGGGCGACGTGCAGCGCGGCCTCGAGGTGATCGAATTCGCCTGTGGCATCCCGCATTTCCTCAAGGGCGAGTTCGCCGACAATGTCGCCGGTGGCATCGATGTCTATTCGATGCGCAAGCCGCTCGGAGTCTGCGCCGCGATCACGCCCTTCAACTTCCCGGCGATGATCCCGATGTGGATGTTCGGCATCGCCGTCGCCTGCGGCAACACGGTGGTCGTCAAGCCGTCGGAGAAGGACCCGAGCGTGCCCTTGCGGCTCGCCGAACTGATGCTTGAGGCGGGTGCACCGGCGGGCCTTCTCAATGTCGTCAATGGCGACAAGGAAGCGGTCGACGCGTTGCTTGCGCACCCCGGTGTGAAGGCGGTGAGCTTCGTCGGCTCGACGCCGATCGCCAGATACGTCTATGCCACCGCGGCCGCCAACGGCAAGCGGGCGCAAGCCATGGGCGGCGCCAAGAATCACATGATCATCATGCCCGACGCCGATCTCGATCAGGTGACCGACGCCCTCATCGGGTCCGCCTTCGGCTCCGCCGGCGAGCGCTGCATGGCCAACCCGGTTGCGGTGCCGGTGGGTGACGAGGTGGCGGACGAGATCATCCGCCGTCTCGTCCCGCGCATGGAGGCGCTCAAGGTCGGTCCTTCGCTCGATCCGGCGTCCGAAATGGGGCCGCTGGTGACGGCGGCGCATCGCGAGCGCGTCGTCTCCTATATCGCGATGTGCGAAAAGGAAGGCGGCAAGCTTGTCGTTGACGGGCGTGACTTCAGATGCACGGCGCAAGGGTACGAGAAGGGCTTCTTCCTCGGCGCCACGCTGTTCGACCATGTGACGCCGGACATGCAGTCCTACCAGGACGAGATCTTCGGCCCGGTATTGCAGATCGTGCGCGCCAAATCCTTCGACGAGGCGATGGCGCTGCCCTCGAAGCACCGCTACGGCAACGGCACCTCGATCTTCACCCGCGACGGCGACACCGCACGCGAATATGCCGACAAGGTGAATGTCGGACAGGTCGGCATCAACGTGCCGATTCCGGTGCCGGCCTCCTTCTTCAGCTTCGGCGGCTGGAAGGAGAGCGCTTTCGGCGACCTCAACCAGTACGGCACCGAGGGCGTGCGCTTCTACACCGAGCTCAAGAAGATCACGAGCCGCTGGCCGACCGGCATCCGTGCCGGCGCGGATTTCCACATCCCGACGCTCGGCGGCTGATCCTGCACCTCGAAAAAAAGCCCGGCGGCCGGGTGGGACCGCCGGGGTGATGCGAGAGGAAAGGAACGGACGATTCAGAACTTCTTGGTGACCTCGAAGCCCCAGTGGCGCAGCGGCGCCGGGAAGCCGAAGCCGGCGGGGTTGAACATCTCCGCAAAATAGTTGTTGTTGGTGACGTTCTTGGCAAAGCCCTCGATGCGCCAGCGGCTTGCGGTCTCGAAGCCGCTGCGGAGGTCGAGCAGATTGACCGGATTGCGCTGCGAGAAATTGCCCGCAACACTGAAGATCTTGCCGATCCGCCGGTAGTCGGCGCGCAGGAAGAACGAGCCCTCGACGCTGCCGGCCGAGACGTCGCGCTGGTACTGCAGCCCGATATTGGTGGTCGTTCGCGGCGTCGTCGGCGCGTCATTGCCCTCGAAGGCGCCATTGCTCGAGCGGTCACGCGTGATCTTCGAGTCCGTCGCCCCGAAGCCGACATTGAGCTGCAGGTCGGGCGTGATCAGATAGCTGGCATCGAAGTCGAGGCCGATGAGGCGGGTCTTGTCGACCGGCAGCACGACCTGGCTCAGCACCGTGTTGATGGTCACGCCGGTGAAGGTCTGCATATTGTCGACCTTGGTGTAGAAACCCGCGAGATTGGCGGTCAGCCGGCGGTCGGGTGAGGTCCATTTGAAGCCACCCTCGACGCCGCGCGTCGTCTGCTCGGGGAAGACGTCGAAAATGCCGTTCGGGATGCCAAGCGGGTTGCTCGGCCGGTTGGCGTCGGCGAGCGCCTGGATGCCGGGCTGGTTGAAGCCGCCCGAGCGGAAGCCCTCGGCATAGGTGACATAGGTCATGAGATTGGCATTGGGCGTGAATTTCAGCGTCGCCTTGGGCTGGAAGTCGTCGAAATTGGCCTTGCGCTTGTCGCCGAAGCGGAGATCGCCGAAGGCGATGAACTCGTTCGGCGTGATCACCGTTTGCCGGCGCTCGTCGCGGTCATAGCGGCCAGAGACGATGAGCTCGAGCTTTTCGGTAAGATCGAAGCTGAACGCGGCGAAAAAGGCATAGGCGAGATTGTCGCTGTCGTCGCCGAGAAAGCCCATCACGCAATTGCCCTGATTGTCATTGGGGCCGCCGGGTGGGAAGGGGTTACCCTGGCAGCGCCCCGGCGCGATGGCGAAGGGGTCGCGCTTGACCAGATCGACGAGCGAGTCGCGGCCGTCCTTGTCGCGCTGCACCGTCGTCGTCAGGATGGTATCCGTCTGCACGATATAGGCGCCCGCCGTCCAGCGCAGCCACTGATCCTCGGGTGAGGTGTAGCGGATTTCCTCGCTCAGCGCGTCGGAGACGCGGAACTGCGTGTTCTTCTGTGCCGCGGCGGCAGTGCGCGGCGGCTGTTCGCCGATCGCGAACTGCACCAGCCGGTCATAGGACGAGACCGAGGTCCAGGTGCCGGCATCGCCTTCATATTTGATGAGGAAGGACAGGTTGTAGATGTTGCGGTGATCGATGCCGAGCAGATTGGTCTGCAGCGGCACCTGCGTGCTGTTGAAATTGCCGACATTGAACGGCTTGCCGGGCACCTGCAGCTCGGCGCAGTTGCCGGGCAGACAGACGCTGGCGCCACCCACAACGGGACCCGCCGCAGCCTGCGGACTTCCCGGCTTGAAGATGCCGAGGAACTGGCCGAGCGACTGACCGGAGCCCGGCATCGTTTCATGGAAGATGGGCGCGACATCGATAAAGCCAAGCGCGTTCGCGTTGTCGAACGAATAGCTGCCGCGCATGTCGACGGACAATTTGTCATTCGGCTCCCACAGGAGACGGGCGCGGACCGACAGGTTCTCCGAGGCGTCGCCCTTGGTGCCGGTGGTGATATTGTCGCGGAAGCCGTCGTCATTATAGTAGGAGAAGGCGAGCCGTCCGAACAGCTTGTCCTTTACGATGGGGCCGCTCACCGCCGCCTGGCCCTTGCCCATATGTCCGCCACCGGCGCCGGCGCGCACGAAGCCCTCGAATGCGTTTGACGGCTGCTTGGTCGTGATCACGATTGCGCCGCCAATGGCATTGCGGCCATAGAGCGCGCCCTGCGGACCTTTCAGCACCTCGATCTGCTGGACGTCGAAAAGCTCCTGGGAGATTCCGATCGGCGAGGTGTTGAGCACGCCGTCGATCACCACCGCCACCGAAGGGTCGGTATTGCGGAACTGCGAGATGCCGCGGATGTTGACGAAGGCGAAGGTCGAGCTCTGCGTCTCGACGAGATAGAGATTGGGCACGAGACTCGCATAGTCGCGCATGCTCTTCACACCGATATTCTCGATGTCGCGCTCGGTGAAGGCGCTCACCATGGCGGGCGCGTCCTGCAGGCTCTGCTCGCGTTTGAGGGCGCGGACGACGATCTCTTCGAGCACCATTTCCCTGGCGCCTGCCTTGTCCTCATCGTCCGTTTGCGCCGATGTTTGTGTCTGGGCGTGGGCCAGCGATGCTCCGGCCATGAGCGCGACGGCACTGCAGGCCAGACGGCGCGGGAGTGCGCGATGGAAATCCGCCATTGTCCTTCCTCCCCTTGAGGTTATTCGCTCCCTTGACAGAATGTTCCCTCCTCCTGTCCGGCGAATGATAGCATGAAACAGGAAAAATGCGAACGATTGCATATCAACCCCGCAATCTGGGGAAGATGCCGGCCCTGAAGGGCGCTTGCCCTGCGCCCCTTTCGTCGCCACGGTCATGGTGCCACCCGGATCAATCACCGCCTGCGAGGAGCCAGAAGAGGGGGACACGGGCGGCGCTCCGACAGGCGGGGCTTCCGACAAGCCATGGCGAGAGATGCAATCGATTGCGAACGTTCTTGCCTTGCGACGGGAAATGTGAGCGTCCCGGGGGAGGCGGGAGGCTTTCGGCAACCGCCTGATCGCGGTCGTCTTTTCGTTGGACGCGGATTTGACAGCGCACCAAATTTTCAATTAGATGGTCAAAAATCTGGTCGCCGCGGGCCGCGGGCCGCGGGCCGCGGGGACGGCGGGACATCCTGCGATGCGGGAGAAAGGACGGGCGCGATGCTGATCGCCGATATCATCCGCAAGAAGCGCGACGGCGGCACCCTCGATGCAGACGAGATCGCGACCGTCGTGCGCGGCCTCGCCGATGGCAGCCTTCCCGCGGAGCAGGCGGCGGCGCTGGCGATGGCGATCTTCTTTCGTTCCATGAGCTTCGAGGAGGCCGGGCTGCTGACCCGCGAGATGGCGCACTCCGGCACCGTGCTCGAGTGGGACAGTGAGGCGCTCGGCGGCCCCGTGGTCGACAAGCACTCGACCGGCGGCGTCGGCGACAAGGTGAGCTTTCTGCTGGCGCCGATCGCGGCGGCGTGTGGCTGTTTCGTGCCCATGATCTCGGGCCGTGGTCTCGGGCACACGGGCGGCACGCTCGACAAGCTCGACGCCATTCCCGGTTACTCCTCGGCCCCGGACCTCGAACGCTTCCGCAAGGTGGTGGCCGAGGTCGGCTGCGCGATCATCGGTCAGACCGACGATCTCGCGCCGGCGGACAGGCGGCTCTATGCCATCCGTGACGTGACCGGTACCGTCGAATCAATCCCGCTCATCACCGCGTCGATCCTGTCGAAGAAGATCGCCGCCGGGCTTGGGGGCCTGGTCATGGACGTCAAGGTGGGCAGCGGCGCCTTCATGGCGTCGCAGGAGGAGGCGCGGGCGCTGGCGCTGAGCCTGATCGGAACGGCGGCGGCGGCAGGATTGCCGACGCATGCGCTGATTACCGACATGAACGAGCCGCTCGGTCATGCCGCCGGCAACGCGCTCGAGATCGCCGAGTGTGTCGATTATCTTCTCGGCCGCGAACGCGAGCCCCGGCTCGACGCGGTCGTGATGGCTCTGGTGGCCGAGATGCTCGTGCTCGGCGGACTCGCCGGGGATCGCGAGGCCGCCCGCGACCGTGCTCTCGAGGCGCTGCAATCGGGACGTGCGGCGGAGATCTTTGGCCGCATGATTGCGGCGATGGGCGGCCCGGCCGATTTTCTCGAGCGCGCCGACAGCTATCTGCCCAGGGCGCCGGTCGTCCGGCCCGTTCATGCCGTGCGTGGCGGATATGTGGCGGCCGTCGACACGCGGGCGGTGGGGGTCGCCATCATCGGGCTTGGCGGTGGCCGCCGGCGCATCGAGGACCGGCTCGATCTCTCGGTCGGGTTCAGTGACTTCGCACCGATCGGAAGCCTGGTCGACAGCGAGCGGCCGCTGGCCCTGGTCCATGCTGCGAGCGAGGCTGAGGCCGAGGCCGCGGCGGCGGCTCTGCGGGCCGCGGTCGAGATCCGGGACGCGCCGCCGGTCGGGCGCCCGGTCATCTACGAGACCTTGACCGAAGCCTGACGCCATGGCCAATGCGGCAAAGCCGCGCTAGAAGAGCGGACGGCCGCAAAAAGGGGCGCACAAGGGGAGGGATTGGCAGTGCACTGGATCAGTTTTCTCGGCATGGCGGTGATTGTCGGCATCGCCGTCGCCCTGTCGACGAACCGCCGCAAGATCAGCCCGCGCATCGTTCTCAGCGCCTTTGCCCTGCAGGCCGGCGTCGCGGCCCTGGTCCTTTATGTACCGGCGGGCAAGGCCTTCATCGAGGCGCTGTCGGAGGGCGTGCGGGCACTTCTCGAATTCTCCAATGCCGGCATCAACATGGTCTTCGGGCCATTGGCCGACACCAGTTCGGGCATCAGTTTCGCGGTTCATGTATTGCCGATCGTCATCTTCTTCGCCTCGCTGATGTCGGTCCTCTATCATCTCGGCGTGATGCAGATCGTGGTGCGCGCGGTCGGCAGCGCCATCCGGCGCATTCTCGGCACCGAGGCCGTCGAATCGCTCAACGCGGCGGCCAATATCTTCGTCGGCCAGACCGAGGCGCCGCTCGTCGTGCGCCCCTATCTCGGGCGCCTCACCGAGCCGCAGCTTTTCGCCGTCATGGTCTCGGGCCTCGCCTCGGTCGCGGGCACCGTGCTTGCCGCCTATGCCAAGATGGGGATTCCGGTCGAGTATCTTCTCGCCGCCAGTTTCATGGCCGCACCCGGTGGCCTGCTGATGGCCAAGATCATCATGCCGGACGAGGACCCGGATGCGCCGGACGAGGCGCTCAACATCGAGCGCGTCCGCGACGCGAATGTCATTCTCGCCGCCGCCAATGGTGCCCGCGACGGTGTCCGGCTGGCGGTCAATATCGGCGCCATGCTGATCGCCTTCGTGGCGCTGATTGCGCTGTTCAACGGCATTGTCGGCGGCATCGGCGGCTGGTTCGGCTATCCCGACATCACGCTCGAAAAGCTTCTCGGCGAGCTGTTCGCGCCGCTGATGTGGCTGTTGAGCGTGCCCTGGTCGGAAGCCCATGTCGCCGGAGCGCTCTTCGGCGAGAAGCTGATCCTCAACGAGTTCGTCGCCTATTTCGACCTCAGCACCAAGTACATGGACTCGCTGAGCCCGCACGCGCTCGCGGTGGTCACCTTCTCGCTGTGCGGTTTCGCCAATCTGTCCTCGATCGCCATCCTGCTCGGCGGGCTCGGCAGTCTGGTCCCCGAAAAGCGTGACCTCATTGCCAAATTCGGCCTGCGCGCGGTGGCCGCGGGATCGCTGTCCAATCTCATGAGCGCGGCGCTCGCAAGCCTTCTCGTCGGGGTCTGAGGCAGCCGGGAGCGAGATATGGCACGGCCGGTCATCATCGACTGCGACCCCGGGCAGGACGATGCGGTGGCGCTCCTGCTCGCCTTCGCGGCACCCGAAGCGCTCGACGTGCTCGGCGTCACCACCGTTGCCGGCAATGTGCCGCTGGCACTGACCCAGCGCAATGCGCGGCTGATGGTCGATCTCGCCGGACGCCGGGATGTGCCGGTCTTCGCCGGCTGCGCCCGTCCCATGGTGTGCGAGCTGGTCACCGCCGAATATGTGCATGGCCAGACAGGCGTCGACGGCATCGAGGTAGGTGAGCCGGAACAGCCGCTGGACCCCCGGCATGCGGTCGATTTCATCGTCGAAACGCTGCTCTCGCATCCCGACCCGGAGGGCGTGACCCTGGTGCCCACCGGGCCGCTCACCAATATTGCCATGGCGCTCGTCAAGGAGCCGCGGATCGTGCCGCGGATCCGCGAGATCGTGATCATGGGCGGCGCCATGCGCGAGGGGGGCAACCACACGCCGTCCGCCGAATTCAACATCCGGGTCGATCCGCATGCCGCCGATGTCGTCCTGCGCTGCGGCCGGCCGGTCACGATGTTCGGCCTCGATGTCACGCATCAGGTGCCCGCAACCAGAGAGCGGATCGCGCGCATTGCCACGCTTGGCAATCCGGTCGCTGCGGCAGTGGCCGGGATGCTTTCCTTTTACGGCCGCTTCGACAGCCGGAAATACGGGATGGACGGGGCGCCGCTGCACGATCCGTGCACGGTGGCCTATCTGCTTGCCCCCGATCTGTTCGAAACACGTGCCTGCCACGTGACGGTCGAGACCGACTCAGCGCTCACCCGCGGGCACACGGCGGTGGACTTCTGGCATGTGACGGGGTTGCCGGAGAATGTGCACTGGGCGCACCGGGTCGACGCCGACGGATTCTATGACCTCTTGACCACACGCCTCGACCGCTATAGCGCCAAGACATGAACCCGCAAACGCGCCGTCATGCCGTGAGCGACCGCGCGAGACCGGCTATCGCCGTCGTCGGTTCGGTCAATCTCGACCTTGTCGCAAGCGCAGACCGCCTGCCTGCGCCCGGGGAGACCGTCACCGGTGCCATATTGACGCGCCATCCCGGCGGCAAGGGCGGCAACCAGGCGCTGGCGGCGCGGCGGCTCGGTGCCGAGGTGGTACTCTTTGCCGCCACCGGCAACGATCCGGAGGCGGAGCAGGCGCTGGCCCTGCTGGTGCGCGAGGGTGTCGATATCTCGGCCTGCGAGCGGCATCCCGAGGCAGCCACCGGTCTCGCGCTCATCGCCGTCGCCGGCGATGGCGAAAACCAGATTATCGTCGCGCCCGGCGCCAATGCCCGGTTTTCGCCGCATGCGCTCGATCTCGACCGGTTCGATGCGGTCATCTGCCAGCTCGAGATTCCGACCGAGACGATCGCCCGTGCCGCGGCCGCGTGCCGCGGGCTCTTTGTCCTCAATCTTGCCCCCGCGCGGCCGGTTCCCGCCGCCGTTCTCGAGCGGGCCGGTCTTGTGGTGGTGAACGAGGGGGAGGCACGAGCGCTGGCCGGACTGCTTGCCGGATATCGGGGGCTTCTTGCGGTCACCTTCGGCGCCCGGGGTGCCGAACTGCGGCGCGATGGCGAGGTGGTGGCCCGCGCCCGGCCACCGGCGGTCGAGGCGGTCGACAGCACGGGTGCCGGCGATGCCTTCACCGCCGCCCTGACCCTGGGCCTTGCGGAAGGACGCCCGCAGCCCGAGGCGCTTGCCTTCGCCTGCGCCGCCGGCGCGCTG
>JBHHTO010000090.1:0-8850 GCA_046753425.1 Rhodothalassiaceae bacterium
CACCACGCCGCCATAGAGGCCGGCGGTCAGCACAAATGCCAGCAGCAGCACCGCCCAGGCCTGCCGCACAGCGTGCCAGCGCTCGCGCCAGCTCATGCGTTCGAGTGCGGGCGCCGCCTGCGGCCGGAGCCGCGCATAGCCGGCGGCGGCCAGCATCTGCATGACCGCGGCGAGGATTCCGGGCACGACGGCCGCGGCAAAGACGGCAAGCATGAACTGATCGGCGAGAAGCGCATAGATCACCAGCAGGACCGAAGGCGGGATGACAACGCCGAGCGTGCCGCCGGCGGCGATCGTGCCAGCGGCGAAGCCGCGCTCGGTGCCACGCGCGACCATCTCGGGAAGGGCGACGCGGGCCATGGTCGCGACCGTCGCGATGGAGGAGCCACATACCGCCCCGAAGGCCGCCGAACCGCCAATCGTCGCGGCCGCAAGCCCGCCGCGGCGATGACCGAGAAAGGCACGGGCGAGCGCATAAAGGTCGTCGGACAGCCCCGAAACGGAGGCGAGGCTCCCCATCAACAGGAACAGCGGGATCACCCCGAGATCGAGATTCCTGAAAATGCTCACCGCCTCGGCGCCGGGAATGGCGAGCGCCGGCGCAAGGCCGGCCAGCGCGGCAAATCCGGCAACGCCGGCGAGCCCCATTGCCGGCCCGATCGGCACATGCAGGGCGATGAGCACGAACAGGAGCAGGAGACCGAGGAATGCGATGAAGAGCGGGTCCATCATTCGCTCCCCTCCCGCCGGCAGCGCCGGACGCGTTCCCGGAGCGCCATCAGTTGCACCCCGGTGGTGACGGCGAGCAGGCCGCAGGCCGCTGCCGTCGCCGGCCACAGCGGCCATTCGAGGATGACGCTGTGGCGGCCGCCAAGCCCCGACAGATAGTCGAGATAGCCGCCGAGCAGCAGAAGCAGGAACAGGAACGTCGCCGCATCCGCGAAGATATCCGCCACAGCCCCACGGCGGGCGCCGAGGAAATGGCCGAGCAGGTTGACCTCGATATTGCCGCGACGCCACATGAGCGCGGGCAGGAAACTTGCGACAATAACCGGCAGCACCAGCGCACCGATATCGGCGAGGCCGAGAATGGAGAGATCGAAAAGCCAGCGCAACAGGGCATCGATGACCACGGCGGCGGCATAGGCGAGAAGCGCAACGCCGCCGAGAACCGCAAGCCGCCGCGTCAGGCGATCCAGCGGTCTCTCACCCGTTCCGGCGCGCCCGGCGGTCATGGCCTCGCCTTTTCGAGGGCTGCCGCGAGCGCATCATGGAAGGCCGCGTGCCGCAGGCTGCGTGCCCGCCAGGCGGCAGCGAAGGCAGCGTAAAAGTCCCGGATGCGCGCCAGCTCCTCAGGCGAGGCCCGATAGACCCTGTGCCCCGCGGTGGCCACCCGCGCCTGCGCCGCCGCGGCCTCCTCGACAAGGCGGCGGGTAAAGGCGAGCGAAAGCGCCTCGCCGCTTTCACGCCTGATCACGGCACGGGCGTCGGGCGGGAGCGCGGCGAAACTGTCGCGATTCATGGCGATCACCGAAAGCGCAAAGCCGGCAGGCAGAATGACATGGGCCCGGCTCACCCGTTCGACGCCGGTGGCGCGGATCGCGTGCCAGCCGAAGAGCGCGCCGTCGACGAGACCGCGGCCGATGCTCTCGGCAAGCGCATTGGCACCGATCCCCGCCACGGGGACCGCGCCCAGCGTCGTGACAAGTTCCGCCTGGACGTGGTTGACGACGCGGATCTTGGCGCCCTTGAGATCCGCAAGGGTCTCGACCGGGAAGGCGAGGTGCAGGCCATAGGCGGGAGAGACCGAAAGGGCGAGCACCTCGACATCCCCGAATTCGGGCAATTGTCCCGCCGCATAAAGCCGCCAGGCGGCGTGCGTCAGCCGCACCGGATCGTCGGACAGGACCGGCAGCTCCAGGATTTCGGCGGAGGGAAAGCGGCCGGCCTCGTAGCCGGTCGGAACACAGGTGATGTCGCTGACGCCGCGCCTCAGATGATGCCACTGCATCTCGCCGTCGCGGCCAAGCGCGCCGCCGCTGTAGAGCGTGACATGTGCGGTCCCGTCAAGCGCCGCATTGAGCGTCGCGATCCAGGGGACGAGCACATCCCGCACATGGACCACGCGTTCGGAAACGAAGACCGCGGCACGCAGGTCGCGTGCCGCGGCCGCTGTCGGGTCGGACAGTCCGGGGAGGAGGAAAAAGACGGCGAACGCGACGGCCCGGATGCGTCCCACGAGGAAGCGGCAGCTCATCGCGGAGGGGGTCGTTTGCGCATCCGCAGGCCCGACCGTCATGTCAGGCGGTCGCGGCAGGATCCGTCGCGTCGCCGTAAATGTCCGTTCCGGGATGGAAGTCCGACCAGACATACCAGAAAATCTTGTTGTAATGCGGAATCGGGGCCAGCGCCCGACCCTTGAGCGGACCCTCGACCGCCTCGCCGGTGAGCGTCCATGTCGATCCCGTCTCCGCGTCGTGCAGCCGCTCGCCCTCCGGATCGAGCGAAAAGCTCAGCGTCCGGCCGTCCGCACGGCGGTCGAACACCTGCACATAATCGCCCGCGGCGTCGGAGACGATGAGCAGCGGCGTGCCGCCGAGCTCGTCCTCGATCAGCCGCCGCTCGCGACAGACGGGCTGCGGATAGGTCCGGGCCACGCCTCCGATCTCGACACCGAGCACCTGCTCCTTCAGGGGCCGGCGCGTGTCCTTCTCGTGCTGCAGCGGATAGACCACCATCGGGCTCGTCGGGTCGATGACGTCGGCGCGGGCGAGCAGCTTCAGATAGAAGACGTCGCGCCACTCGATGTCGCGATACCAGACCTTCGACTGCGGATAGAGCTTGCGCCAGGTGCCGAGGCTGCAGGCGATGGTTGGCATCGTCTTGAGCGGCATCGAGCCGTCGAGCGAGCGATTGTGAAGCTGGATCACCGAGCACTGGCTGCTCTTGTCGTAGAACACCATATTGTTGGCGAGCGCCGCCGTGATCGCGATCTGCGGTTCCCTGAAACGGTCCTCGAGCGCATAGGCCATCGACGAATGCGCGAGGATGCAGTGGGTCATGATGAAGGGATGCGCGCCCGCGGTCTGATAGACGATATGCGGGCGCCGGGCGAGCCGGGCGATGAAGGCCCAGGGCGTGCCGTCGGGATCGAGCACGCCGACCACTTCCTCATCGGGTCCGAACTTCGCCACCGCCTCTTCGGCGGACAGGAATTTCGGCTTGCGCACGGGGCGGAACATCAGCTTGGTGTGCATGAAGAAGCCGAAGACGAGGATGCCGAGATAGGCCAGAACCGAGAGGCGGAACACCCACGAGTCAAGCCCGCCCTCGGTAACCGCACGCCAGATGGCGGCAACGAGCAGCACGGCGGAGGCGATCAGCACCCAGAAGGACTTGCCGTAGATATAGCGGGCGCCGGGCTCGGACACGGCGAGCTTGTTGGTCAGCATCAGGATGCCCAGCGTACCGGGCAGCACCGCGAGCGCCGCCAGGATCACCGCCACAACCGCCAGCCACTCGGAACCCGTCATCGTCTCGTCCCCTTCCTTTTGTCCTCTTTCGCGAAGCTTGCCGGCGCGTCATCCGCGGCGGATGACGCGCCGCGGCCTCAGCCGGTGAACTTGAGCCGCAGATAGAACATCCGCTGCCGCGGATCATGCAGCTTGGAATCGAAGCGGAAGGTCTCGTTCGGAATGGCGGGGACCTTGTTGTCGAAGACATTGACCACGCCGACGGTGAAGATGACCGAGTCCTCGTCGTCGAAGAGACCGTCCCAGCGATATTGGTACTGCAGGTCGAACAGGGTCTCGGCATCAACCTGGAATCCCGTCGCATCGTCCCGCACGCCGTCAATGAGGCGCGCCGTCACATTGAGCATGTGATTGCCGTAGAACCAGTTGAGCGGGAAATTGGCGCGCCATTCGGGGACCGAGCGGAAGGGATTGGTGCGGTTGCGCGAGCCCACACCCTTGATCTTCTGTCCATTACCGAAGGGGCCGAGGTCGATCGTGAAGCGGTTGACCCAGCTCACCTCGGCGGACGCGGTGACGCGCCCGAGGTCGCCCACATCCATGCCGTAATGGACGCTGAAGTCGATGCCGTCGGTGAGGATTGAGACGGCATTGAAATAGGCGCGGCTGACATTGATGATGGCGCCGTTGGCGCGCGTGATGCGCGGATCGTTGGCGATCCCGTCGTCGAGACAGTCATTGATGGCGATGGCCTGATTGTCCTCGAGCACGATCACGTCCTTGTAGTCATAGTGCCAGTAATCGGCCGGGACGCGCAGGTCATTGGTCGGCTCGGCCACGGCGCCGAGCGTGAAGTTGGTCGAGTCCTCGGGCTTGAGATTCGGGTTCGGCTCCTTGCCGAAGGCCGTGTTCGAGCCGCGGAACCTGGCGATCGTACCATCGGGATTGACGCTGCAGCTCAAGCCCCCCGGACCGGGGAAGAAGGGATCCTGCAGGCGCTGCGTCCCGGCCTCGAAGATGTCCGTCTGGGTCACGTTCGGCGCCCGGAAGGAGGTCCCGAAGGAGCCACGCAAGGCCGCCCATTCATTGGCGTCCCAGCTCACCGCCACCTTGGGATCAAGCGTGTCGCCGATGCCCTCGCCATAGTCCTCGTAGCGCAGCGCCGCCTGCGCCTCGAGATTGTCGAGGATCGGCAGCGAGAGCTCACCGAAGACGCCGAAGACATCAATGTCACCGGCACCATCGGGCGATTTCGGCTGGAAGAAGGAATCGCCGATCTCGAGGAGGTCGTCATTGTCGAGCAGGAAGGTGTTCTTGCGATAGCTGCCGCCGAAGGCGAGGCCGACCGGGGCGCCGGGCAGCGCGAGCGCCTCGATGTTGCCGGAGACATAACCCTCGACCGTCGTCTGCTCGGCCTTGGTGAAGCGCAGCGACGCCCGGATGACCGCATCCTCAAGCGCCTGGTTCGTCGGCCGATCGAAGATCTCGCTGGCAAACGGATTGAGGAACTGCCCCTCGAAGCCCCTGAGCTTGCCGGCGAGCGCATCGCGCACGAAGCTGAAGACGGTGGCGCCATTGTCGGTGAAGCGGACCTCGTTCTGGCTGCGCTGGTAGTGCAGCTCGCCATGCCAGTTGCCGTCGATGTCGAAGCGCAAGCCGGCAACCGCCCGCCAGGTGTCGGAATCGACCTGCATCTGGCTCGAGCCGTCGGCCAGGTTTTTCACTCGGAACTGCACGAAGACCGGGCGCGGGGTGCCGTCGTCATTGTGGAACACGGGGTTGATGCCGCCGAGTTCCTCGGGCGTCGGGATGAAAGGATTGTTCGCCGGCACGAGCAGGGGCTCGAAGAGATTGGGCAAGGACGGCGAGGCGTCCACCGTCGAGCGGTTGTCGGCGAAATTGAACTCGCCGAAGACCTCGAAATGGTCATTGAGCCGATGCCGCCCCTCGACGAAGAGCAGGATTCGCCGTTCGTCGGGCACGATCGAGAAATTCTCGGCGAAATTGAAGGAGCAGAAACCGCGCACCGCCGGATCGAGGATCGGGATATCGTCGCCAACGCCGATGCCGGCCCGGGTCGCGCCTCCGGGCCCAAGAAGGGCGAGACTCGACCTGTCCTGAAGTCCCGTGCGATCGAGGCAGCGCGGATCGGGAACCGGTCCGGTGCCGGTGCGCCGCGAGGGCGGCGGAACGGCGAGCGACCCCGGCGGCTGTCCCGGCGCCCCGGGTGCGATGGTATAGACCCCTTCGCCGTCGGGATCGACGGCGGGGAAGAACGTGCCCGGCATGCCGAGGCCGGTATTGGTCTCGGGGCTGAAACGGGTGGGGAAAAATCGCGATCGATGCTGCGGAGATCGGTGCGGTCGAAAAAGGTGAAGAAGGCGGCGACATGGCTGTCCTCATCGCCCGCGCCCCAGGCGGCATTGAGATTGACATCCTCCTGGCTGTTCTCGGTCGTCGACTGATAACGCCCCTCGATCTCGAAGCCGGTGAAATCGCTGCGCGTGATGATATTGGCGACGCCGGCAACAGCGTCGGTGCCATAGAGCGCCGAGGCCCCGTCCTTCAGGATCTCGATGCGCTCAACCATGTTCATCGGCAGCGAGTTGATGTCGACGAACTGCGAGCCGTCATTTGCCACCGCCGCCGAACGGGTCATGCGGCGACCATTGATCAGGGTCAGCGTGGCGCCGAGGCCGAGACCCCGCAGATTGAACTGCGCCGTGCCGAAGGTGAAATTCTGGTTGGAGCGGTCGAAGTTGAACTCCGAGCCGGTGTTGGCGGCGACATATTTGACGATATCGGTGAGGTTGGTCGCCCCCTGCGCCTCGATGTCGCCGGCGCCGATCACCTGCAGCGGCGACGGCGCGCTGTAGCCCTGGCGCCGGATATAGGAGCCGGTGATCACGATCTCCTCGAGATTGAGCGCGTCGGCCGCGGCGCTTTCCTGGGCACCGGCCTCCTGGGCCCGCGCACCCGTTGCCAGACACGCGGTGATGACCGCCGCCGGTGCGACCGCCCTGAGCAGGCGGCGCCTGTTGCTCCCCGTCATCGCAATCCTCCCTTCCCTCGACCGCCCCGATCACAACCCGCCGCATGGCGGGTGCCCCATGATTCGGGAGTTCGGCCAATCTGCTTGTTGCACTTGCAACGGTATCGCGGGAAGGGTTTGCGGTCAATGAAAAGACGCGGCAGGCCGTGTCGATGTGGAACTGTTTCATTCTGCAACCAAATCCGAAAATTTCCAGACGCCCTGATAAAAAAAGACCTTGATGCTTTTGTCCGCGAACGGCTGCGCGGCGCCGGGCCGCGGCCATGGTGGGAGGAGGGGCACGTGGCGGGCGTGCTTCCTTGCCATATCTGTTGCAATGGCAACTTTTCGGCTCTCCGGTGATCGCCGTGCATGCAATGTTTCAGCTTGAGGGCGCGCGCCCGCCTATCTAGAAGGGAACGGAATCCGGGGACCGGCAGGACCTGCCCAGCCGCGCCCCGTATGACCGGGCCGAAGGATGAACAGCGCAAGCGGAGCGGACGAGAAACGGCGGAGGAGACGCGCATCACCGTCTCCCGACCCTGCACCGCAGGTGCGTGAGAACACGAATCTTCCCGAGCACCTGCCTTATCAGCTCATCCACGTGTCCTCGCTCCTCTCGCTCGGCGTCTCGCGCCTGTTCCAGGCGCGCTTCGGGCTCGGCATCCGCGAGTGGCGGGTGCTTGCGATTCTCGGCTATTACGGCCCTTCCTCGGCGGCCGAGCTCGTCGGACAGGCGGCCTTCGACAAGGCGACCGTGAGCCGGGCAATCAAGAGACTGGTACGCCAGGGCCATGTCCGGCGCGGCCCGCATCCCAATGATGCCCGCCGGCGGCTGATCTATCTCACCGAAAAGGGGGTGGCGCTGCACGATCGCGTGGCGCCCATTTCGCGCCTGCGCCGGCGGGTCATCGAATCGGCGCTCACCGAGGAGGAGCGCGCGGCGCTCAGTGTCATTCTTGAGAAGTTGCGCCGGCAACTCGAATGGCTGAATGCAGAGGAGCAGAAGGACATGGCAGCCGCGGGCCGGGGGCGGAAAGGCGGAAAACCGGCAGACTAGGGACTGCAGGCGGCGCGCGCCTATTTGCGGCGCAGCGCGTCGAGCTGGCGCTGCATCTCGGCGAGCTGCCGCTCGAGGGCATCGATCTTGTCGCCGGCGGGATCCGCCGCGGAGGACGGCGCCGCTTCCGGTTCACGCCGGGCGAAGGGATTGAACATCTCCATCGCGCGCTGGAACATGGCCAGATTCTGCTGCGCGGCGGCCTCGAAATAGCGCAGCGTCTGCGACGGATCGAGGCTCGACTCCACCATCTTGCGGATCTGTTCCTGATTGCGCGTGAAGGCATCCATGGCCGCCTCGAGATAGCCTGGCAGCATGGTCTCGAGCCGGTCGCCGTAAAAGCCGATGAGTTGTCTGAGGAAGGACACCGGCAGGATCGTCGCGCCCCGGCTTTCCTGCTCGAAGATGATCTGGGTCAGCACCGAGCGGGTGATGTCCTCGCCGGTCTTGGCGTCCCGGACCACGAAATCGCGCCCCTCGCGGACAAGCGCGGCGAGATCGTCGAGCGTCACATAGCTCGAGCTGTCGGTATTGTAGAGCCGCCGGTTGGCGTATTTCTTGATGATAATCGGCGCCTCATCGCCCTTGCCGGTCTCCTTCGCAGCCTTCGCCATGGCACAACGTCCTCGATCACCACCATTCAGCTGTCGTCCGGCTGCGACTTTGGCGCCCGCGTGCACCGCTTGGCAAGGGTTTATCGGCAACCGAATGTCGGCCAGAATGAATCGGGGAGGGCCTGGAGGAGTCCGTCGCGCATGCCGACGCAACGCCCGGCTTTGGGAGATGCGCCTGCACCGGCACCGCACACGCGTTGCTGGCCACAACCGCTGCACCTGCATCTTGCGATGATGGCGCTGGCGAGCGCCGAAGCGGGGCCGGATGCCCTCGCCGAGGCGCTCGAGGGTCTCGCTGCCTATCAGCGCCATCCCTATCGCCGCGACCAGCAGGAAAGGCCGGTGCTGGCCGGCGAGGGCGGCAGCCGGCTGCTTGATTATGGCGGCACCGGCGTGCCCGCCCTCTTCGTCCCCTCGCTCGTCAACCCGGCGACGATTCTCGACCTCCTGCCGGAACGCAGCCTGCTCGCCCATGCCGCGACCCAGGGGATCCGGCCGCTGCTTCTCGACTGGGGAAGCCCCGGCGCGGCGGAGGCGGGCTTCGACCTTGTGGCCTATGTCGGGCGCCTCGCGCGGCTGCTCGGGCAGGCGGCGACGCTGACGGGCGGACCGGTCGCGCTCGTCGGCTACTGCATGGGTGGCACCCTCGCCGTCGCCGCGAGCCTCCTTGCA
>JBHHTO010000091.1:0-8743 GCA_046753425.1 Rhodothalassiaceae bacterium
GACCGGAGCGCCGCCTCGACATCGTCGGCGGACACCCGATGACGTTCGGGCGGCGGGCCGATCACGAGCACGCACTCGCCACGCAGGGTGATGTCGCCGGCCGCCGCCGCTGCCGCGAGAGCGGGCAGCCTGTCGCGCCGCACCTCCTCGTGCAGCTTCGTGAGCTCGCGGCAGAGGGCCGCCGGGCGGTCGCCGAGACCGGCCGCGAGATCGGCGAGACTCTTCTTCAGCCGATGCGGCGTCTCGTAGACGACAAGACTTGCCGGCACCGTCGCCAGTTCAGCGATCACCTTGCGGCGGGCAGCGGCCCTTGTCGGCAGGAAGCCGGCGAAGAGGACGCGGTCGGTGGGCAGGCCGGCGACCGACAGGGCGGCCGCAAGAGCGCTCGGGCCGGGGACGCTGAAGATCGCGATGCCCGCCGCCGCCACGGCTTCCACGAGCTTGAATCCGGGATCGGCGATGAGCGGCGTGCCGGCATCCGAGACGAGCGCAATCCGCTCCCGGGCGGCGAGGCGCTCGAGCAGCCTGGGGCGCATGTTCCCGGCATTGTGCTCGTGATAGGACACAAGCGGCGTCGTGATCCCGTAATGCGCAAGAAGCCGCCGGGTCACCCGCGTGTCCTCGGCGGCGATCGCGTCCACGCCGCGCAGCACCGCGAGCGCACGCAACGTGATGTCGCCGAGATTGCCGATGGGCGTCGAGACGATGTAAAGGCCGGGATCGAGGGGTCCCTTGGTTTCCGACACAATCTTGCCCTCACTGTTGCGCAAGACTCGCGCAATCTTCACTCTACACGGGATGGCACGGCGAGGGAGAAGGAATTGCGGCGGCCGAAGCAGCAGCGGATCACGATAACATGCGGCCTCCTTTGGCTGCTTCTTCAGCTTGCCGGCTGCACGGCCGGCGGCACGCCATCGCCCGCCGCAGCACCATCGCCCGCCGCAGAGCCACCGGCCGTCGCCGCTCCGGGTCCGGGCGCGACCGGGCCGGGGGTGCCGGGCCATTATGAGGCCATCCCCGAGCTTGCGCCGGCGTCGATTCGCGTCGCGCTGCTCGTTCCCTTGAGCGGTGGTGCCGCCGATGTCGGCGTCGCGCTGCGTGATGCCGCCACACTCGCGCTCTTCGACGCCTATGACCCGCGGCTGGCGCTTGTGCCCTATGACACCGGCGGCACACCGGAGGGCGCCCGCGCGGCGGCGCGGGCGGCGCGTGACGACGGCGCAGGGGTCGTTATCGGGCCGCTCTTTGCCGATTCGATCGCGGCCGCGGCACCGGTCCTGAGGGAGGCGGGGATCCCGCTCATCGGCTTTTCGAACGATCGCCGGGTCGCCGACCGCGGCGTCTATCTGATGGGTTTCATGCCCGATCAGGAGGTGCGGCGGATCATCGCTTTTGCGGCGGCCCGTGGTCACCGGCTGTTCGCGGGACTCTTTCCGCTTAGCGCCTATGGGGACCGCGTGCTCAACAGCTTCGGTCCGGCGGTGCTCGGAAGCGGTGGCGACGTCGTCGCCCTTGCCCGCTATGCGCCCGATCCCGACCGCCTCGCCGATCCGATCCGGCGTCTCGCCCACTATGACGAGCGGCACGCCGCGTACGAGGCCGAGGTGGCCGCCCTCGAGGCGCTCGGCGATGACCTGTCGCAGGAGATTCTCGAAGGGCTCAAGTCCCGGGAGACGCTCGAGGGGCCCGGTTTCGACGCCATTCTCATTGCCGAGGGCGATCCCCTGCTGCGCACGCTCGCCCCGCTTCTGCCCTATTACGAGATCGATCCCGACAGTGTGCAGTTCCTCGGCACCGGGCTCTGGGACGATCCGTCGCTGGCACGCGAGCCGCCGCTGCGCGGAGCCTGGTTCCCGGCCCCCGATCCCGATCGGCCGCGCGCCTTCCTCGCCCGTCTCGAACGCGCCTTCGGGCATCCCGCGCCACGGATCGCGACGCTCGCCTATGACGCCATGGCGCTGGTGGCGACCCTCGCCCGCAATCCGGTGAAGGAGGACCGCTTCACCGCCGCGGCCTTTACCGATCCTGCGGGTTTCCTCGGCCTCGACGGCGCCTTCCGCTTCCGCCCGGACGGGGTCGCCGAGCGCCGTCTCGCCGTGCTCGGTTTTGCCCGCGGCGGCTTCACCATTGTCGATCCCGCGGCACAGACCTTCGAGCCGCCGCGCATCAGTGCCCGTCGGACGCAAGCAGCGCGCGCAGCAGCGCATTGAGCACGAGCCGGCCGTCCGGCGTCGCGGCGAGATGCCCGTTGTCCTCGGCGAGCAGTCCCCGGGCGACGAGGCGCCGCGCGGCCGCCGGGTCGATGACCGCCTCAAGGGCAAGGCCGGTGCGTTCGCGAAACCGGCAACGGTCGATGCCGCGGACGAGGCGCAGGCCGGTCAGGACGAGCTCGCGGGCCCGAGTCAGGCGGTCGAGCGGCTCGGCCTCCGCGCGTCCGAGCCCCTCTGCCTCCACCGCCTTGAGCCAGCTCTCGGGCTTGCGGCGATTGCTGGTGGCGAGGACCGTGCCACCGTCTCCGGGCAGCCGCCCGTGCGCGCCGGGGCCGATGCCGGCATAGAAGAGCCCCTGCCAGCAATCGAGATTGTGCCGGCATTCGTCGCCCGGCCGGGCATGGTTCGAAATCTCGTAGGCCGGCAGGCCGGCGGCTGCGGCCATCTCCTGTGTCAGCTGATAAAGATCCGCCGCCGTCACTTCGTCGGCGGCCATCGTCTCGCCCCCCCGCTGGCGGCGGAAGAAGGCCGTTCCCGGCTCGATGGTGAGCTCATAAAGCGACAGATGCGACAGGCCGAAGCCGAGCACATGCGAGAGCTCGGCCCGCCAGGCAGCCGCCGTCTGCCCGGGACGGGCATAGATGAGATCGGCGCTCACCCGGGGAAAGGTCGCGCAGGCGAGGCGGAGCGCGGTGCGTGCGGTGGCCGCATCGTGCAGCCGCCCGAGAAAGCCGAGGGCATGGTCGTCGAGCGCCTGCACACCGAGCGAGAGCCGGTTGACGCCGGCGCCGCGATAACCGGCGAAGCGCCCGGCCTCGGCGCTCGAGGGATTGGCCTCGAGCGTCACCTCGCAGCGGTCAGAGACATGCCAGGCTGCGGCGATGACGTCGAGCACCCGGGCGACGACGCGCGGCGGCATGAGGGACGGCGTGCCGCCACCGAAAAAGACGCTGCCGACGATGCGTTGCGGCAACGCCGCCGCCGTGGTCGCGATCTCGCGCACGAGGGCGGCGGCGAAGCGGTCCTCGTCAACCTGCTCCCGGACATGGCTGTTGAAGTCGCAATAGGGGCATTTGCGGGCGCAGAAGGGCCAGTGGACATAGACGGCGAGGCGGTCCTCGCCGGTCTCAGGTCCCGAAACAGCGGGCGATGAGCTTGCGGAAGGCGTCGGCACGGTGCGAGATCGCATGCTTGTGCTCCGGATCCATCTCGCCGAAGGTGATATCGTGGCCCTCGGGGACGAAGATCGGATCATAGCCGAAGCCGCGATCGCCACGCGGCGGAAAACGCAGATGCCCCCGGACCTCGCCCTCGACCGTCTCGACATGGCCGTCGGGCCAGGCGAGCGACAGCGCACAGACGAAGCGTGCGGCGCCCGGTGCGCCCGCCACCGCCTCCTCCACCTTGCGCATTGCGGCGGCGAAATCGCGCGCCGCCCCGGCCCAGCGCGCAGACCGGATGCCGGGCGCGCCGCCGAGCGAATCGACCGCAAGCCCCGAATCGTCGGCCAGCGCCGGCAGGCCGGAGCCTCGCGCCGCGGCCAGCGCCTTGATCTCCGCATTCTCGCGAAAGCTCGCCCCCGTTTCCTCGGGCTCGGCGAGCCCGCGTGCGGCGGCGGATACGGCAGTCACACCGAAGGGGGCGATGAGGGCTGCGATTTCCCGCACCTTGCCGGCATTGTGACTGGCGATGACCAGTTTGTCGCCGGTGAAGCGGCGGGGAGGCGGTGGGAGCCTCGTCACGGCCAGGATCCGCTCAGCGCAGGCCGAGGACGCGCTTCTGTTCGGCGATGATGGCATCACAGCCGATGCGCGCGAGTCGCATGAGACGCATCAGTTCCTCTTCCGAGAAGGCCTCCTCCTCGGCGGTCGCCTGTATCTCGACGATGCGCCCCGAGGCGGTGAGCACGAAATTGGCATCGGTGGCGGCGCGGCTGTCCTCCTCATAGTCGAGATCGAGCAGCGGCGTGCCGTCGACAATGCCGCAGGAGACCGCAGCCACCGGCTCGCGGATCGGCAGGGTCTCGATAAGGCCGCCATCGCGCAGGAAGCGCAGCGCATCGACGAGAGCGACGAAAGCGCCCGAGATGGCAGCGGTCCGGGTGCCTCCGTCCGCCTGCAACACGTCGCAGTCAATGCGGATCTGCCGTTCACCGAGCCGTTCGAGCTCGGTGACGGCACGCAGGGAACGCCCGATGAGACGCTGGATCTCCTGCGTCCGCCCGCTCTGCCTGCCGCGCGCCGCCTCGCGATCGGTGCGGCTGTGCGTCGCCCGCGGCAACATGCCGTATTCGGCGGTCACCCAGCCGCGGCCGCTGTCGCGGAGCCAGGGCGGTATCCGCGTCTCGAGCGATGCCGTGCACAGGACATGCGTGTCGCCGAATTTGACAAGGCAGGAGCCTTCGGCATGTTTGGCCACCCCGCGCTCGAGGCTCACGGAACGCAGTTCGTCGGGGGCGCGGCCGGAGGGGCGCATGAGGTTGATCTCCCTTGCTGCTGAAGGACGGGCTGTCGCGCTGCCACACCTAGCCTCCCCGACAGCCGGCGTAAAGTCCCGCCGCGCGGCGATTGACGGGAGGAAGAGGGCTTCCTAAATCTTTGCCGCAGCAGGATGGATGAAATCATGACGGTGGAGATCGAGAGTCTGGACGAACGGTCGCGGACGATCTTCCGCTCGATCGTCGAGACCTATCTTGCGCATGGCGAGCCGGTGGGCTCGCGGACGGTGTCGCGGCAGCCCGGGGTGGAGCTGTCGCCGGCATCGATCCGCAATGTCATGGCCGATCTCGAGGAGAGCGGCCTCATCTATTCGCCGCACACCTCGGCGGGACGCATCCCGACCGAGCTCGGTCTGCGGCTTTTTGTCGACGGCCTGCTCGAGATCGGGGATCTGAGCGAGGAGGAACGGGCGCAGATCGACGCCCGCTGCGCCGCCAAGGGCCGGCATCGCGACGAAGTGCTCGAGGAGGCGAGCGAGCTTCTTTCGGGCCTTTGCCAGTGCGCAGGACTGGTCATGGCGCCGAAAGCCGAAGCGCCGGTCAAGCATATCGAATTCGTCGCCATCTCGCCCGAGCGGGCACTCGTCGTCATCGTCACCGAAGAGGGCACGGTCGAGAACCGTGTCATCGACCTGCCGCCGGGCCTACCGGCGGCGTCGCTGACACGGGCGACAAATTATCTCAATGCGCGCTTTCAGAACCGCACCTTCGAAGAGGCGCGCGGGATCATCGAGACCGAGCTCAAGGAGCAGCGTGCCGAGCTCGATGCCCTGAGCACGAAGCTGGTCGAGGAGGGGCTTGCCACCTGGTCGGGTGGCGCCGCCCCGTCGCTCATCATCCGCGGTCGGGCCAACCTTCTCGAGGATGTGCACGCGCTCGAGGAGCTCGATCGCATTCGCCGCCTGTTCGACGATCTCGAGACCAAGGAGGGGCTCGTGCGCCTTCTCGAATCGGCACGGACAGCCGCCGGTGTGAAGATCTTCATCGGGTCGGAGAATAAGCTTTTTTCGCTTTCGGGTAGCTCTCTCATCGTTTCGCCCTATATGAAGGGCGGCGGCAAGATCGTCGGGGTGATTGGCGTCATCGGTCCGACAAGGATCAATTACGGGCGCATCATTCCGATGGTCGACTATACCGCGCGCGTGGTGGGCAGCCTTCTCTGAGCGGCCCGCCAAGCAGGACTGATCACGACAGGCAGGAGGCGGACGGACGCCATGAACGGATCGGAAGAGAAAAAGAGGACGACGGACGGTCAGGCGCCCGAGGACGAGGCCCGCGCGGCGGGCCCGGACGAGGTGGTGGCACCTGAGGCCGGAACGGCGGGGAAGTCGGACGCGGCGCTGGCGCGCATCGACGAGCTCGAGGCGGAGATCGAGAAGCTGCGCGACCAGGCCCTGCGGGCGCATGCCGAGGTGGAGAATGTGCTGCGTCGCACCGAACGCGAGAAGAAGGACATCGCGGCCTATGGCATCGCGGCCTTCGCCCGCGATCTGCTGACCGTCGCTGACAATCTGCGGCGTGCCCTCGAGGCGGTGCCCGAGGAGGTGCGCGCCGACCCCCGGCTCAGGAGCTTCGTCGAGGGCGTGGAGATGACCGAGCGGGAGCTTCTCGCCGCTTTCGACCGTCACGGCATTCGCAAGATCGTGCCCGCGGGCGAGAAGTTCGACCACAATCTGCATCAGGCGATGGCCGAAGTCGAAACCGAGGAGCGGCCGGCGGGCACGGTCGTCGACGTCTATCAGGCGGGCTATGTGCTCAAGGACCGTCTCCTGCGCCCGGCGATGGTGACCGTGGCCAAGAACGGCAGCACCAGGGCCGAGCCGCAGCGGGTCGACACCGAGGCCTGAGCCCGCGGACACGGATGCCGGCCAGAAGGGGGAGAGACGCATGGCCTATGATCCGGACAATATCTTCGCGCGCATCCTGCGCGGCGAGATCCCGGCAAAAACGGTATATGAGAACGCATTCGCGCTCGCCTTTCACGACATCAATCCACAGGCGCCGGTTCATGTCCTCGTCATTCCCAAGGGCGCATATGTGTCCTTTGATGATTTCGCCGGCAACGCGTCGGACGCCGAAATCGCCGGTTTCTTCCGCGCCGTGCGGGCGGTGGCGGAAAAGCTCGGTGTCGCGGAGACGGGCTATCGCCTGCTCGCCAATCACGGTGCGAACGCGCATCAGGAGGTGCCGCACTTCCATGTCCACATCTTCGGTGGACGGCCGCTCGGCCCGATGCTGACGAGGATGGAGCCGCGCAAATGACCATCGCCGCCTGGACGCTTCTTGTCGCCTTCCTGCTCGTCTATCTGCCGCGCGGGCGTGCCATCCGCGGCGCGATCCGGGCCGAGGGGCGCTACGACATTCTCGAGCCGCGGGCGCAGCAGGCGCGTCTTGAGGGAAAGGCGGCGCGGGCGCAGGCGGCGCACCAGAACATGATGGAGGCCTTCGCGCCCTTCGCCGCCGCCGTCCTTCTCAATCACCTCCTGCCCAGCGATGCCGCCTGGCGCGACGGCCTGGCGCTCGTCTTCATCGCCGCCCGAATCCTCTACTACCCGGCCTATCTCAATGACTGGGGCTATGGCCGCACCGCCGTCTGGGCGGTCGGCTTCTTCGCCGTCATCGGGCTTTTCCTGCTGCCGGCCTTCGCCTGATCCTTCTACCGCGCCCGGCAGGCGGCACCATAGGCCTCTTTATAGGAGCGGTCGAAGCAGGCGAGAAGGCCGCGCACGACATCGAGATAGGGCATGCGCTGGCGCCGCCGCGGCGGCGGACCGAAGAGCGAATGCGGCTCCGCGGCCGCCTCCTCCTCGCCGCCCATCAGGCGATAGAGCCCGGTGAGCGCGTCCCGGTCGCGGGCGAGAAAGGCGTCGGTCGCCCGCATATAGACGTTCCACGCATCCGGCCGCGATGGATCTCTTCGGTCTTCCGGATAGGTGGCCTGGCGCAGATGCGCCCGTGCCGCGGCATAATCGCCACGGAAGGCGTGGACCTGTGCGGCGTGAAAACGGAGCTCGGGCGCGGCGCCGGCGGTGTCGGGATGGGCTGCGAGATAGGCTTCGATGAGTGCTGCCGTGTCGGCAAGGCATCCGGCCTCGAACCAGGGCCGCCAGCCGCCATTGGCGGTGCGGTCGAAGGCCTCGGTGTCGAGCGCCAGCAGCCGCTCCCGTTCCGCCTCGGGGATGCGGCATTCGCCGGCGCCGAGAGCCTGTGCCTGGGCGGCGGCGACAGCCATCATGGCCGCAACAGCAAAAAGGGATGCGAGAACCGCTTGCCTCATGCCGCGAGAGCCCTTTCGACCAGTTGTCGCAGATCGGCCTCGGGCCGCGCGCCATAGTGGGAAATCACCTCGGCGGCGCAGATCGAGGCGATGCGCCCCGCCGTTGCAAGGTCGTGGCCGCGCGCATAAGCATAGAGAAAGCCCGCGGAATAGAGATCGCCGGCGCCGGTGGCATCGACGACACGGGCCACCGGCTCGGCCGCGATCTCGTGCGCGGCGCCGTCGTGCAGGATCACCGAGCCGCGCTCCGAGCGGGTAACAGCGGCGACCTTGACCCGGCCACGCAAGGCGGCGAGCGCGGCGGCGAAATCGTCGGTCTCGAAGAGCGAAAGCAGCTCCGCCTCGTTCGCGAACAGGATGTCGACATGATGGTCGACGAGATCGCGGAATTCGGCTCGCCAGCGTTCGACGCAGAAGGCGTCCGAGAGCGTCAGTGCGACCTCGCCGCCACTTTCATGTGCCAGCGCCATCGCCTTGCGGAAGGCCTTCTTCGCCTCGGGCGGGTCCCACAGATAGCCCTCGAGATAGACCACCCGCGCGGCGGCGATGAGATCGGGATCGACATCGGCCTCCGAAAGCTGCACGCAGGCGCCGAGATAGGTGTTCATGCTGCGCTGTCCGTCCGGTGTCACCAGCACGAGACAGCGCGCCGTGGCATCGCCGTCGTTCGCCATCGGTGTCGTGAAGCGGACGCCCGTCGAGCGGAGATCGTGGGCGAAGACGCGGCCGAGCTGGTCGTCCCTCACCTTGCCGATATAG
>JBHHTO010000092.1:0-8692 GCA_046753425.1 Rhodothalassiaceae bacterium
GGTCAGGCCTTCCAGCCCGCCTTGCCGACGAGCGGCACGAAGCGGACGCCGGTGATATCCTCCGCATAGAGCCGGCCGCGCCCACCCTTCTCGATGCGGCGCACCATCTGATGCGCGCGCTGGCGGCCAACAGGCAGCACGAGCCGCCCGCCGGGACGCAGCTGCTCGATCAAGGCCGGCGGCACCTCGGGCGCCGCGGCGGAAACGAGAATCGCGTCATAGGGCGCAGCCGGCGGATAGCCGAGCGAGCCGTCGCTCTCGATGATGGTGACCGTGTCGTAACCGAGCCGCGCAAGCGTCTCCTGCGCCCGGCGGGCGAGCTCCGGCTGGCGCTCGATGCCGACCACGTCGGACGCGATCTCGGCAAGCACCGCCGCCGCATAGCCCGAGCCGCTGCCGACCTCGAGCACATGCTCGCCGCCCTTGAGCCGCATCGCCTCGATCATCAGGGCAACGATATAGGGCTGCGAGATGGTCTGGCCGCAGCCGATGGGCAGCGCCGAGTCGTCATAGGCATGGGCGCGATGGGGTTCGGGCACGAATTCCTCGCGCGGCACTTTGCGCATGGCCGCAAGCACCCGCGGATCGGTGATGCCGCGCCCGGCGATCTGCTCGGCGACCATGGCCTCGCGGGACCGTGCAAAAGGATCGTCTGTGCTCATCGAACCTCCCCCATTGGCGCGCCTACCGCAAAAGGGGAGGTAAGAAAGCCCGCGGGCGAATCCAAGGGTACCCGTCGAGCCCTGCTTTCGTTAAGAAGCAGCGGGCGCCGTCATGGCGTGGCAGAAAGGCCGCGGCGACAGCGTGCGGCGGCGAGGATCGGGATGACGCGATGAGCGCAAACCTTGTGTTTCGCGCCGGTGCCGGTGCGGCGGCGATCATCCGCCGCGAGGGCGGGCTCGATCCCGGGCGAATCCGGCTTCTGATCGGCGCCTCGGGCGGACCGAAATGGCTTGCGCTGCGGCATCTCGACGAGGCCATCCTCGACTGCTGGCTCGCCGGGCATAGCGGGCCGCTCGACCTCGTCGCCTCCTCGATCGGCTGCTGGCGCTTTGCCTGCTATGCGCAGGCCGACCCCCGCGCCGCGCTGGCGCGCTTCGAGGAGGCGTATCTCGCCTATCGCTATCATCCCGGGCAGGGACCAGGCGAGATCATGGCCGACAGCTATGTGATTCTCGATGCGCTTCTCGGTGGGCACGGCGCGGACGAGATCCTCTCAGGTCCGATGCGGCTTCATGTGATGACGGTTCGCGGCCGGCATCTGCTCACACGCGAGCGCGGGGTGGGCCTTGCGCTCGGCCTCACCGGAGCCGTGCTCGCCAATCTCGTCGACCGCCGGGGCCTCGGCCTCTTTGTCGAGCGGATGCTATTCGCCGACCCGCGCTCGCCCGCCGACTTCACCCGCTGGGACGGGATGCCATGCCGCACCGTGCCGCTCACGCGTGACAATCTGCGGGCGGCCATCATGGCCTCCTCGTCGATCCCGGTCCTGCTGCCGGGAATCGCCGACCCCGCAGGCGCGCCGGCGGGGCGATACTGGGATGGCGGCATCACCGACTATCATTTCGACATGCCGGTCCTCGAGAACGATTCGGAGGCGATCGCGCTTTATCCGCATTTCATCGATCGCGTCGTGCCGGGCTGGTTCGACAAGCCGCTCCGCTGGCGCCATCGCACCCGACCGGCCGATCGCCTGCTGATGATCGCACCGAGCCCCGACTTCATCGCCCGCCTTCCCCACGGCAAGATTCCGGATCGCAAGGACTTCCGCCGTTTCGCGGAGGAGGAACGCGTCAGCTACTGGCGCGACGCACTCGCCGAATGTGCGCGGCTTGCGGACGAATTGCGGGAGGTGGTGGCGAAGGGATTGTTGCCCGGGCGCCTCGAGCCCCTCCCTGACGCGTGATCAGCCAGCGGAAATCCGCGGCGCAAGATGGCGCGCGACCAGGCTCTCGGCGATCTGCACCGCGTTGAGGGCGGCACCCTTCCTCAGATTGTCCGAGACCACCCACATGGCGAGCCCGTTGGGCACCGTCGCATCGCGGCGGATGCGCGAGACATAGGTCGCATATTCGCCGGCGCATTCGACCGGCGTCACATAGCCACCGTCCGCGCGCTTGTCGACGACGAGGCAGCCCGGCGCCTCGCGCAGGATCTTGCGCGCCGATCCGGGCGTGATCTCGCGCTCGAATTCGACGACGACGGCTTCCGAGTGGCCGACGAAGACCGGCACCCGCACGCAGGTGGCGATGAGCTCGATCGCGGGATCGAGGATCTTCTTCGTCTCCACCACCATCTTCCATTCCTCGCGCGTCGCACCGTCCTCGAGGAAGCGGTCGATATGCGGGATGACGTTGAAGGCGATCTGCTTGGTGAAATGCTCGGGCTCGATCGGATCATTCACATAGATCGCCCGCGTCTGCCGGAAGAGTTCGTCGGACGCCGCATTGCCGGCGCCCGAGACCGCCTGATAGGTGGCCACCACGACGCGCCGGATGCGGGCGGCGTCGTGCAGTGGCTTGAGGGCGACGACGAGCTGCGCCGTCGAGCAGTTGGGATTGGCGATGATGTTCTTCTTCGTGTAACCGGCGAGCGCATCCGCGTTCACCTCGGGCACCACGAGCGGCACTTCGGGGTCCATGCGGAAATGCGAGGAATTGTCGATCACCACCGCGCCGGCCGCGGCCGCCTTCGGCGCGTATTCGGCTGATACGCTGCCGCCGGCCGAGAAGAAGGCGATATCGACATCGGAAAAGTCGAAATTGTCGAGCGCCTTGACCCTGAGCGAGCGCTCGCCGAAATGCACCTCCTGGCCGAGCGACCTGCGCGACGCGAGCGCGGTCACCTCGCGCACCGGAAAGGTGCGCTCGGCAAGGATGTTGAGCATCTCCTGCCCGACCAGCCCGGTCGCTCCGACAACGGCGACGTGATAGCTCATGACTTGGAAATCCCTGTGATCAAGCGGGGAACAGATACCAAAAGGGCGGCACGATCGCTCGGGCCGCCCTTGCTCGGAGTGGGATCGCCTGCGCGATCAGCTCTCCTCGCCGGCGGTCTCCGGTTTGCCGGACGTGATCCCGGTCTGCGTTTTCTTCTTCGCCCGCGCGCGATAGTCCTGCTTCTCGCGAATCCGCGCCGCCTTGCCCGTGCGACCACGCAGATAGTAGAGCTTGGCCCGCCGCACACGGCCGCGGCGCACCACCTCGATCGAGGCCAGACCCGGCGAATAGAGCGGGAAAACGCGCTCCACGCCCTCGCCGAAGGAGATCTTGCGCAGGGTGAAGGAGGCGTTGATGCCGCCGCCCTTGCGGGCGATGCACAATCCCTCGAACGGCTGCAGGCGCTCGCGCTCGCCCTCGACCACCTTGACCATGACCTTGACCGTGTCGCCGGGCTTGAAATCCGGGATCGACTTTTCGGCGGTGAGCTTCTCGATCTCCGCCTGCTCCAGCTTCTCGATGATGTTCATGGTCATTCACCTTTCCTGTCTTGTCCGCCGCGCTCATAGGTCGACCACAGGTCCGGCCGACGTAAGCGGGTCAGTTCTTCCGCCTTTTCGCGTCGCCAGCGGGCAATCTTCTCGTGATGGCCCGACAGCAGCACCTCCGGTATCGCGCGTCCCTCCCAGATCTGCGGGCGGGTATAGTGCGGATACTCAAGAAGCCCGCGCTCGAAACTCTCCTCGCTCAGGCTCTCGGCCTTTCCCGTGACCCCGGGCAGGAGACGCACGACGGCATCCAGCATCGCCATCGCCGCCGGCTCGCCGCCCGAGAGGACGAAGTCGCCGAGACTGACCTCCTCCATCTGCCGCGCCTCGATGACCCGCTCGTCGAGCCCCTCGAAGCGGCCGCAAAACACCGTCACCCCGCCGGCCGCGGCCCAGGCTCGCGCCATCGCCTGATCGAAGCGGCGGCCGCGCGGGCTCGGGTAGACGAGCGGCCAGTCGGGGGCTGCCCGGCTCCGTGCCGCGTCGATCGCCGCCGCCGCGACGTCGCAGCGCAGGACCATACCCGGCCCGCCGCCTGCCGGCGTGTCATCAACGGAGCGATGCTTATTATATGCAAAATCGCGAATGTCCAGTGTTTCGATGCGCCAGAGCCCCTCGGCAAGCGCTTTTCCCGCCAGGGAGTGGCCGAGCGGCCCCGGAAACATGCCGGGAAAAAGCGTCAGAATCTGTGCCGTGAAGGTCATGGCGCGCCCGTATCCGACTGTCTCGCAAGCCAGGCCGCAAGATCGACCACCACATGGCCGGCATCGATCTCGACCTTTGTCACATACTCGCGGTCGAAAGGAATGAGCACCGTGCGCCCCAGGCCGGTGACCGGCTCGTCGAGCGATATCTCGAGCAGCGAGCCGGCGCCATAATCGGGCACATCCCTGATGCGGCCGAGGGTCTGCCCCGATGGATCGCGGACGACAAGGCCAAGGAGATCGACCCGGTAATAGCTGTCCTCGGGCAGCATGGGATCGAGCGCACTGCGCGGGACGAAGAGCTGCCGCCCCTTGACCGCCTCCGCCTCCTCGCGCGTCGCAACGCCCGAGAGCCGCGCCGCCCAGCCGCGCCGGAGCGGGCGCTCGAGGCGCAAGGTGACGGTCGGCCCGGCCTCGCCGATATGGAGCGCGGCAAAACGCTCGAGGGCCTGCGGCTCTTCGGTGAAGGGCATCACCCGCACCGCTCCCTTGAGTCCCTGGGCGCCGGTGATGGCGGCAACGCGGATCCAGCGGTCCGCAGACAAGGCTCAGGCCTCCGCGGCCTCATCCGCCGCCGCCTCGGCCTGCTTCTTCCTTTCCTCGAGACGTTCGAGCGCCTTCTTGCCCGGCTCGCCCTTCTTCGGGTTCTGGCGCGTCTTTTTCTCGAGGATGCCGCGCGCCTCAAGGAAGCGGGAGACGCGGTCGGTCGGCCTGGCGCCGATGCCGAGCCAGTGCCGTATCCGCTCCTCGACGAGGCGCACGCGGTCCGCATGATCCTTGGGCAGAAGCGGGTTGTAGGTGCCCACCTTCTCGATGAAGCGACCGTCGCGCGGGGCGCGGCTGTCGGCCACGACAATGCGGTAATAGGGCCGCTTTTTGGCGCCGGCGCGGGCCAAACGGATTGCCAATGCCATGTGCAGTTCGTCCTTTCGTTTCTCCGGGTTGATCCAAAACGCTATTTCTTGCCGAGCAGGTCCCTGAGCTCGGGCGGCAGTTGATCGGGGCCCGGCAGCGTGCCGTCGCCCTGAGCGGGCAGTCCGCCACCAAGCCCGGGAAGGCCGGGTCCCATGCCCCCCATTCCGGGAGCGGCCATGCCAGGCAATCCCGGCATGCCGCCGCGGCCGCCCTTCTTGCCCGCCTTCGACATGCGCTTCATCATCGTCGCCATGTCGCGGTGCATCTTGAGAAGCTTGTTCACCTCCTGCACGCTCACCCCGGCACCGGCGGCGATGCGCCGCTTGCGCGAGGCGTTGAGGATGCGGACATTGCGCCGTTCCGCAGGCGTCATCGAATTGATGATCGCCTCCTGACGGCGGAAGACGGTGTCATCCACGCTCGCCTTGCCGAGTGCCTTGCCCATGCGGCCGAGACCGGGGAGCATCGAGAGCAGGCTCTTCATGCCGCCCATCTTCTTCAGTTGCCGCAACTGTTCGCGCAGGTCCTCGAGGTCGAATTCACCCTTGCGGAGCTTCTTCGCCATGCGCTCGGCGTCTTCGCGCTCGATGGTCTCGGCCGCCTTCTCGACCAGCGACACGACGTCGCCCATGCCGAGAATGCGGCCGGCGATGCGCTCGGGATGGAAGCCTTCCAGCGCGTCGGGCTTCTCGCCGGTGCCGATGAGCTTGATCGGCTGGCCGGTCACCGCCCGCATCGACAGCGCAGCACCGCCGCGGGCATCGCCATCCATGCGGGTGAGCACGATGCCGGTGATGCCGAGCGCCTCGTCGAACGCTTTCGCCACAGTGACCGCGTCCTGCCCGGTCAGGGCATCGGCAACGAGCAGCGTCTCGAGCGGCTTCGTCGCGTCGCGCACCTCGCGCACCTCGTGCATCAGCGCCTCATCGACATGCAGCCGTCCGGCACTGTCGAGCAGCACCACGTCATAGCCCTCGAGCCGGGCCGCATCGAGGGCGCGGCGTGCGATCTCGACCGGGCGCTGGCCGGCGACGATGGGCAGCGTCGCGACGCCGATTGCCTCGCCGAGCAGGCGGAGCTGCTCCTGCGCCGCCGGCCGTCGCGTATCGAGCGAGGCCATGAGCACGCGCTTGCGCTCCTTTTCGCTGAGGCGCCTGGCGATCTTGGCGGTGGTCGTCGTCTTGCCCGAACCCTGCAGGCCGGCAATGAGGATCGCCACCGGCGGCACGCCGGCGAGATTGAGCCCCGCGCTCTCGGCGCCGAGCATGGCGACAAGCTCGTCATGGACGATCTTGATCACCTGCTGGCCCGGCGAGACCGATTTGAGAACCGCCTGTCCGACGGCCTTCTCGCGGGTGCGGGCGATGAAGTCCTTCACCACCGGCAGCGCGACATCGGCCTCAAGCAGCGCGATACGCACCTCGCGCATGGCCGCCGTCACATCGGCCTCGGTCAGCGCACCGCGGCGGGTGAGCTTGCCCAGAATGCCGGAAAGGCGTTCGCTCAACGTGTCGAACATCGCGCTTGTCATCCCGTCGGCCGGCAAACACCGATGGCACCAGTGGGCGAGCCTTCGCTGACTGGTGGAGATCCCGCCGCTCTCGACGGGACCCGACGGTGAAGCCGGGTTGTCACTCTTGAGCGGCCCAAGCATCCGGCCGCACGCGGCGCTCTTTAGGCGCATGAGGCCACATTGTCAATCGCGATGCGGGCGCAGCTTGCCCGCATGCCGCCACCCCGATAGGCTCACTGCCGGCCCGGATATCGCAGGGGAGGCGACATATGGGACGACTTGCAATGGCGATGGTGGCGGCATTCGGGCGCTTGGCCCTTCTTGCTCCCGGCGCCATGGCGCAGGGGGCGCCGCCGTCCGGCATCACCGCACCCGCCGACCATATCCTTCTCACCGTGTTCCTGAAGCATGACCAGTCGCAGTCGATCGACGAGATCCTGGCGCGGCTGGAGAAGCAGGACTTCTGGCGCCGTTTTCCGCCCGAGGGAGTCGAGGTGGGGTCCTGGAACGTGGCCATGGGGCCTGGCCAGGTGGTAACGCTCAAGGTGCCGCCGGAGAAGCTGCGCGCCGTCAATCTCGCCCTCGAGCAGGGGGCCTGGGGCGCCTTCCGCACCGCGGTCTATGCGGGCTATGACCTCCTGCCCGTGGTCGCCGAATTCAGGCGCCGGGCGGAACGGCGGACGGACAGGTGATGATCTGTCCGGCGATCTCTCAGTCGGGTCGTGTGAGGTCGGTCACGAAGAGACGATAGGAGCTTTCTTCGGCACGCTGATCGGCCTTCGCGATCAGGCGTGCAGCCGACGTGTCCGGATCAAGCCCGCCGAGAAGTGCGTCATAGACCTCGTGATCGTAGAAATCGTCGGGTGCAACCTCGAGCCATAGTCGCACGCGACCGCTCGAGGGCCAGGGAAACCGCAGCGTGGCGGAATCACCGGGCAGCAGGCGACTGTCACTTTCCTCGACCCAGCGTCCGCCGGCAAAGCGAACGACACGCTGGATCAGATGCGAAGACCGGGTGGCCGGAAGCGGGTTTCCACTCCGGTCGAGGGCGACGGCATGCATGGCGACCCTGGGCGTGATATAGGTGGGGAAGGCATGGCCGACACCGCTGTTGGTAAGCTTGAACTCGGCGCCTTCCGGTATCGCCCGAAAGGAGACGGTGAGGCCGGACGCCACCATCTCCGGATCGTGGATGCCGCGCCATAGATGACGCCGGCCCGGCATGTGGCACTGCTGGCAGGTGATACCCTTCGCACCCTGCGGACTCTCGCGCCACTCGGCGAGTGTGTTTTCCAGCGGCTTGCCGTTGATTGCCATTGTCGATGGGTGCTGGTGACAGGCGCCGCAGAACTCCGATCGCTCGAAATCGGGGCTGCGGAAGACGCCGCCATGCGCAAGCTCATGCCGACTCGGGCCGGCTACGCCGCTACCTTGCTGCAGCGGTCCATAGAAACGATGGCTGCGGAGATGACACCCGGCACAACTGTTGCCCGCTGCCGCCAGGCCCCAGGCGGGCGCTGTCGTGTCGACGGCCTTGATGGTACGCCCGTCCTCGAAGGCTCGCTTCTGTTCCGCAAGGGGGGCATGGCAATCGAGACAGGCGGACGCCTGTGCGCGGTCATAGCCGAGAAGTTGGCCCACGAGCCCCGGCGAAAAGGCCCGGGCATGATAGGATGATCGCCACTCCGCGTATTTGTCCGCGTGGCACGACCCGCAGGATTGCGGCGCGAGAGAACGTTCCGGCCCGCTCCAGGCAAGCGGCGCAGCGCCCTGCGGGGCAAGAGGACGATGCCAGTAGCCATCCGGCAGACGCGCCGTCGCCGGGTTGGGATTTTTCGTCGTCCTTGGAGGTGCTGACTGGGCGAAACGAATGAGCGCCAACGCCGCGGCTGAATCCCAGTCCGCCGAGCCGATCAGGCGACCCACCTCCCGGCCCGCGGGGTCAATCAGGATTGTCGTCGGCAACGCGCCCTGACCGAAAGCCCGACCAAGTACCTGCCCACGATCGAGGAAGAGGGGCAGATGGGTGAGCCTCCGTTGCTTGAGAAAGGCATGCAGGCGTGCGAGATCGCG
>JBHHTO010000093.1:0-8674 GCA_046753425.1 Rhodothalassiaceae bacterium
GGGCATCACGAGGATGAGACGGTAGCCCTTCACCGCCGCGACAATGGCAAGGCCGATGCCGGTATTGCCCGAGGTCGGCTCGACGATGACCCCGCCGGGTGCGAGAGCGCCACTCTTCTCCGCCTCCTCGACCATCGAGAGGGCGATGCGGTCCTTGATCGAGCCGCCCGGGTTCATGCGCTCCTGCTTGATCCACACCTCGTGGTCGTCACCGAACAGCCGGTTGACGCGGACATGGGGCGTCCTGCCGATCACCTCGAGAATGTTCTGCGCTTTCATGGGTCGAAGTCTCCTTCCCTGTCTAGACCGTGTAATCGTCGGGCCGCTGCGGTTCCGGTTCGGCAAGCCCCTGCCATCCCACCGAACGATACATGACACGGGCGCCGGGCGGCACGCTTTTCGTCAGCCACACATTGCCGCCGATGACCGCGCCGCGGCCGATGACCGTGCCGCCGCCGAGGATCGTGGCATTGGAATAGATCACGACGTCGTCCTCGATGGTCGGATGTCTTTTCGCGTTCTTGAACTCGCGCTTGACGCTCAGCGCGCCAAGCGTCACCCCCTGGTAGATCTTGACATTGTCTCCGATCACCGTCGTCTCGCCGATGACGACGGCAGTACCATGATCGATGAAGAAGCGGCGCCCGATGCGGGCGCGCGGGTGGACGTCGATACCGGTCAGACGGTGCGCATATTCGCTCATCAGGCGCGGCAGCAAGGTCACGCCCTCACTGGCGAGGCTGTGCGCGAGGCGGTAGGTGGCGACCGCATAGACGCTGGGATAGGAGAGAATCACCTCGTGCAGGGAATCGGCCGCCGGATCGCCCTCGAGCGCTGCCTCCGCATCGAGTCGCACGAGCCCGGCGATCTCCGGCAGGCTTGCCACGAACCGCCGAGCAATGCCTTCGGCCTCCGAGCACAGCTCGGGCATCACCTCGCACAGGACATAGCGCAGGCGGCCGCTGAGCTGCACGAGACGCGCCTCGATCTCGCGCGCCGATTTCGGCCGGCTGCGGGCGAGCTGCGGGAAGAGCAGCCCGAGGCAGTCCTGCAGGAAGGCGCCGGCCTCGTCCATGTGGATATCCGGCACCGGCCCGAAGGACTCCTGCTGCTCCATCAGCCGGGCGGCGATGCTGTAGATGTCGCGACGGGGCATGGTATCATCCGGCATTGTCTGCTCCCGTTCCCTGTCCATGGTTCCTGTCATCGCTATCAGGCCGCGGCGGCGACCATGGTCCTCAAGTCACGGAGGGGGCCGGCCGCTTGCCGGTCGCCTCCGGCCACACGGGATCGGCCCGCATCAGTTCGTCCGAGCGCGCGATCACGCGGCGTTCCACCTCCGCCATGAAGGCCGCCTTGTTGCTCAGGTGCGGCAGGGGCGGTCCGAACTCGTAGATCACCGTGCCCGGGCGCCGCACGGAGGCGCCCTTGGGCCAATGCAGACCCGAATTGGTGGCCATCGGGATCGCCGGCAGGTCACCCTCGAGCTGCAGATAGAAGGCACCGCTTTTGAGCTTGAGGCGCTGCCCCGGCCGCGAGCGCGTGCCTTCCGGATAGACGATGAGCGGCCTGCCCTGCGCCCTGATCTCGCGGACCACGTCCGGCATCACCTGATGCGCGGTACCTGCCTGCCGGTCGACGCGCACGATGCCAAGCTTGCGCAGGATTGCGCCGATCACCGGAATCGCGAACAGCTCCTTCTTCGCCAGTGCCGTCATGTCGGGCATGAGATAGAAGGCGACGATCGGATCAAGATCCGACATGTGCTTTGCGATGACGAGTGCGGCACGGTGCTCCGGTACATGCTCGCGCCCGCGGATCTCGATGCGGATACCGGCGATGACCCGGGCGAGGACGAAGACGATGCGCGCATAGAGAACGATCCCGCGCTGCAGAAGCCCGCGTCCGGGGAAGGGAAGCGTGAGCAGGAGCCCGGTCGCCCACAGGGTCGTGAAACCGTAGAAACCGATATTGAACAGAAGCGATCGCATGGGCGAGATCATCCTGGCGCACCGGCTCGATCTTTCTCGGCACCGCTTGAAGCGCCAACCGGCAACGGACCTACAGTCGGTAGAAACGCCGCGGCGTGGCGTCAAGCAATTGTTTCTCTTGCCGACCGCAAGCACAGGTTTCTTAACTTGAGATCGATATGTTTAAGGCAGGACCCTGATATGGGATGCTGATTATGGGATGCTGATTATGCCCTCGAAACCTGGCTGCACAGGCTCTCGGTCGTGGCGCGGTCGGCCGCCGGTCCTCGCCGCAATCGCGCTGAGCGCAATCTATCTTGCCCTGCACCTCGGGCTCGACCTCCATGTCCGGGCCTTCGTGACGCCACTCGACGTGACTCCCTGGTATCCACCCATCGGACTGGCGCTGGCAGCGCTGCTGGTCTGCGGGCGATGGATCCTGCCCATAGTCGTCGCCGGCTTCTTCACCGGCAGCTTCCTCGTCTGGCGGGATGAACCGCTCACAGCGCTCACCTTTCTCGCGCCGTTGGCCAAGGCCGGCGTGGTCATTCTCGGCGCCGAGCTGCTGCGCGGGCGGCGCCGTCTGCTCGGTGCCGAGTGGACGCTGAACGACCTTGGTGCATTTTTCGGCGTGGCGCTTGTTGTCGCCCTCCTGTCCGGCGTCGCGAATATCGGCTTGTGGCACCTGTTCGGCATCGGCGGACCGGCGCAATTCTTTCCACGCCTGGCCAACTGGGTTCTGGGCGATCTTCTCGGCATTCTCATTCTCGCCCCCGTCATGCTGATTATCGCCGCCCCCTGTGTGACGACGCTGGAGAGACAGGGCGCCCGGGCGCTGTTGCACCGCATGGCAGCCAGCATGCGGGTGCCGGTGCGTCAGATTCCCGAGCTTCTTCTGTTCCTTGTCGTCTCCGCGGTCATCCTCTATGTCGCCTTCGTATGGCGTGCGGGGCGGATGCAGGCCCTCTATTTCCTCGTCTTTCTCCCTGTCCTGTGGGCGATCCTGCGCTTCGGCTTCGCCGGTGCCGTGCTGACCATCGCCCTCGTCAATGCAGCCGCGCTCCTGCTCGTGCTCCATGGCAGCGAACCGCATCTCGAGATCACCCGGCCGGGCGATCTCGAGGTCTTCCAGCTTTTCATCATCGTGCTCGCCCTCGTCGGCTATGTGCTTGGCACCTCGATCAAGGGCCAACGCGCGGCCAGACGAACGCTGGCGAAGCAGGCACAGCGCCTGGAAGAGATGGTGATGGAGCGGACGCAGGCCCTTGTCGAAGCGAAGAGACAGGCGGAACAGGCGAATCGGGCGAAGACCCACTTCCTGCATAACATGAGCCACGAGCTGAGAACGCCGCTCAATGCCATCATCGGCTTCGCCGAGGTGCTCGAAGGCGAGCTCCTGGGCAAGATCGGAAACCGCAAATATCGCGGCTACGCATCCGATATTGCCGCCTCGGGCCGGCATCTCGCGAGCCTCGTCGATGACCTTCTCGACATCGCCTCTCTCGAGGCCGGCGACATGCATCTCGAGATGGCACCGGTTCTGCTGTCCGACGTCCTTGCCGACAGCCTGCGCATGCTCGAGCTCGAAGCACGGGAGAAGGGGTGCGAGATCCGCATCGATAGCAGCGCAACCCCGGACCTCCGGCTCCGCGGCGACCGGCGGCGGCTTGTGCAGGTCCTGCTCAACCTCATCGGCAACGCCGTCAAATTCTCGCCCGAGGGGGCCATCATTCATGTGCGGACCGGGAGCGGCGGGAAGGAGGCGACGATCGAGATCGAGGATCAGGGGCGCGGCATCGCGGCAGCGGACATTCCCCACCTCTTCGACCGCTTCTGGCGCGCCCGTGAAAGCCTCGTATCATCCGATGACGGGATCGGCCTGGGTCTTGCCATCGCCAGGATGCTGGTCGAGCAGCACGGCGGCCGGATCGAGGTCGAAAGCGAGCCCGGCAAGGGCACGATTCTCCGCGTCATCCTCCCCCTCGCCGGGAGCGGCCGCTGAGCGATCACGCTTTCGCCACGCCGCCGGCACAGGCTGCGGGTAACACGCGGACGCGCAGGGGATTTGCCCGCCGGGCCATTTCCCCGTAAGAGGGCGTCTGGCCACAAGGGAGAACGGGCATAGATGACGGACGGGCGCAAGGTCATCGCGGTCATTTTCGGCGGCCGCAGCGTGGAGCACGATGTCAGCATTCTGACCGGGCTGCAATTTCTCGATGCGCTCGACCAGAGCCGCTATCGCGGCCTTCCCGTCTATGTCGACCTCGAGGGGCAGTGGTGGACCGGCGAGGCGTTGCGCCGACGCAGCCTCTATCCGCTCGACGCCGGGGCGAAGGAAGCGCTGCAGGCGGTGACGCTGCCCGTTGGCGTGCCGGTGCGACGACGCCCCGTGCTGCTCGCGCCCTCGCGCGGTCTCCTTGGCCGGCGGATTGAGGAGATTTCCTTTGACCTCATGGTCCCCGCGATCCACGGCAGCCATGGCGAGGATGGCAGCCTGCAGGGCCTTCTCGCCTTCGCCGGCGTGCCCTATGCCGGCTGCCGGCCGTTCGGCGCCGCGGCGACGATGGACAAGCATGCGACCAAGGAGATCCTGCACCGGTTCGGCCTTCCGGTGCTGCCGCATCTCGTCGTCGAGCGCCCCGCGGCGGGCCGCTTTCCCGATGCCGAGGCGCTCGGCAAGGCACTGGTTGCGCGGCTCGGGGCCGATCCCTACCCGGTCATCGTCAAGCCGCGGCGACTCGGATCGAGCGTCGCCGTCTCCCCGGCAAGCGATCCGGATGCCCTGATGGCCGCCCTGCTCGATGCCTTCCGCGTCGATGGTGCGGCGCTCGTCGAGCCCATGGTCGGCGACCTCGTCGAATACAATGTCGCGGTCATGCGCCGCGACGGCCGCATCGTGACCTCGGCCATCGAGCGACCACGGAGGGAGAGCGCGTTTCTCGACTTCAGGACCAAATATCTTGCCGGCGGCACGGCGGGCGGCCCAAAGCTCGACATGGTGCCGAGCGAAGGCATGGTGGCGCAGAGTCGCGAGCTCAACCCGAAGGGCCTCGACGCGGCACAGGAGACGCTCATTCGCGATGCCGCGAGCCGTGCCTTCGAGATCTTCGATCTTGCCGGCTCGGTGCGCGTCGACTTCCTGTGCGACGGGAAGAGCGGCGAGATCTGGCTCAACGAGATCAACACCATCCCGGGCTCCTTCGCCTTCTTCCTCTGGCGGACGGCCGCCGAACCCCTGGGCTTTACCGCGCTTGCAAGCCACCTTGTCGAGGAGGGGCTTGCGCTGTCTGCAGCCGATCGCCAGGGGATCGACCCGCGCCTTGCCGGCGCCGAGATTTTCCGGCGTGACTGACATGCGCTGGCACCGGGCGGCGATCCCCGCGCCCTTCAGCGGCGCGCCGTGTCTCGTCTGGCTGCATGGCTGGGGCCAGAGCGGCGCAAGCCTGCTGCCGCTCGCCCGGCTGCTCGCTCCACGAGCGGCAGGGATCGTCTTCGACCTGCCGGGCTTCGGCAGGACGCCGCCGCTCGCCCCTGATGCCGGGACCGCGGACTATGCCGACGCGCTCGCCGGGGAGATCGACGGCGTGGAGCCTGTCGTGCTCGTCGGGCATTCCTTCGGCGCTCGCGTGGCGCTGCAGTTCGCCGCGCGACATCCCACGCGCGTGGCGGCCCTCGTCCTCATCGCCGGCGCCGGGCTCAAGCGTCGGCGCTCGCTTTTCTGGCGCCTCAGGGCCGCAGCGCTGAAGGCGCTGGGACGGCTTGCGCGCGGTCTCGACCGTGTCTTCGGCAGCGACCTCCATGACCGCTACGCCAGGCGCTTCGGCAGCGCCGACTATCGTCGCGCCGGCGCCCTTCGCGGCACGTTTCTAAGAGCGGTGAACGAGGATCTTTCCGCCATCGCAAGGGATGTCACCGTCCCGACGCTGCTCATCTATGGCAGCGGGGATCGCGAGACGCCGCCCGAGATCGGGTCCCGCCTCGCCGCCCTCATACCGCGTGCCGAACTGCACCTGCTCGAGGGCTTCGGTCATCTCGACATCCTCGGCCGCGGCGCCTATCAGTGTGAACATCTGATCGCCCGCTTTCTCGAGCGCCACGTCTGATGACCTCGACCGCTCTCCTCGCCCTCGGCCACGCCCTCGTCGCGCTGGCGCTCGTCCCTTTCCTCTATCTGCGTCTCAAGGCCTATCTGCTCTTCTTCCAGCAGGAGGAATATGACGGCGGGCGCTTTGTGCGCTGGCTCACCCGCGTCCGCGCGCGCGATCGTCGGGCAAGCCTCGCGGCGGGCATCGCCGGTGTGCTGGCCATCGCCGTGCCGCCCGACGCAGAGCTTCTCCACGCGCTCGCCGATATCCTCATTCTCGCCGGCCTTGGCCTTGGCATGCGGCTGAGCCTGCGGCCGCTCGCACGGGCCAAGAAACCGCTGGTGATGACCGCCCGCGCACGCCGCATCCTCGCGCTCGCGCTCCTCGTTTCGCTCGCGCTCGGCATTCTCGTCTGGGTGCCCACGGGGGTGGGATCGCCGCTCGCCCCGGCGCTGACGACGCTTGTGCTGGCGCAGATCGCGCCCTATTGCCTCGTCATCGCCGATTACGGGTTAAAACCCCTCGAGCGCCGCATCAGGGCACGCTATCGCGCGGAGGCGCATACCCGGCTCAAGGCGCTCGATCCCGTCGTCATCGGCATCACCGGCAGCTACGGCAAGACCTCGACCAAGCATATCCTCGCCCATGTCCTGGCAAGCGCCGCACCCACGCTGGCGACACCGGGCAGCGTCAATACCGAGATGGGCATCAGCCGTATCGTGCGCGAGGAGCTCGCGCCCCATCACCGCTATTTCATCGTCGAGATGGGGGCATATGGGCCGGGCTCGATCGCACGCCTGTGCCGCCTCGCGCCGCCGAAGCTCGGCATCATCACCGCCGTCGGTGTCGCGCATTTTGAGCGCTTCGGCGACCTCGACACCGTCTTCGACGCCAAGTTCGAGCTTGCCGAGGCCGTCGCCGCTGCGGGGGGGCGCACCGTCGTCATCGGCGATGCGATGCCCGGGGATCGCCTCCGCGAACGGCTGTCGCGCGATGGCGACCATCTGCGGCTCGTCGGGGACGTCGCGGGCAGCACCCTGCGCCTCGACGAGGTGCGGCAGACGCCTCAGGGGCTGGAACTCGCGATCGCGGGCGAGGCCGTTCCCGCAATGTCGCTCAAGGTACCTCTTTATGGCCTGCATCAGGCGCACAATGTGCTGGCCGCTGTGGCGGCGGCGCTGCAACTCGGCCTGCCGCCCGACATGATCCGGGCGGCGCTGGCGAAGACGCCGCAGATCCGCCACCGGCTGGAGGTCATAAGGCGCGGCGACATCACCGTCATCGACGACGCCTACAACGCCAATCCGGAAGGATTCGCCGCCGCGCTGGCGCTTCTCGACAGTCTCGTCGGCGCAGGCGGGCGGCGCATTCTCGTCACCCCCGGCATGGTCGAGCTCGGTGCACGTCACGAGCAGGAGCATGCGCGGCTCGGCCGGCTGGCGGCACAGCATGCGGACATCGCGCTCGTGGTCGGCCCCGAGCGCATCGCAAGCTTTGTCGATGCCTTCGAAGCGGCCATGCCGCCCGGCGCCTCGCTTGAAGGGTTCGTCGATCAGGCAGCGGCCGAGGCCTGGGTCAACACCCACGCCTCGGCCGGTGATGTCGTTCTCTTCGAGAACAACCTGCCCGATCTCTACGAGATGCGGCCGGTCTTCTGATCCCTATTGCAGGGCCCAGGTGAGTGGCACGACGAAGGTGAGCTCGGTGTCCCCAACGTCACCCGGCGGCTTGGGAAGCGGGTCGATGCGCCGCATCAGCCGGTTGATCTCCTTGTCGAGAACGGCAAAGCCGGTCGCCTTAACGACCTCGAAACTGGCGATCTTGCCATTGCGGTCGACGGTGACGCGCACCTTGGCCGAACCCTCGATCTGCTTGGCCAGCGCCGAGCGCGGATAGACCTGCTTGGAGGCGATGGTCCGCGCGATCGAGCGCATCCAGTCCGCCTTGCCGGCGGCCTCTGCGGACTCCATGGTACCGAGAAGACTTGCGGCGGCGAAGGCGGCCGCAACGAGAACTGTACGCACGAACATGGGGGTCCCTTCTTCTGATACGCCCCGAGACGGGACGCAAAGCTTTGTATGACAGACGCCCGCGGAAGCGCGGGCGCGCGCTCTCCATGCAGCGGAACCCGTAAACAGCGTCTTAGCGGATATGGTTAACGGAACGAAAAAGCGCCCGGGCTCGCCGCTCAGTCATCGATCGCCACAAGCTTGCCGGGATTGAGGATATTGTCGGGATCGAGTGCCCGCTTGATGGCCCGCATCATGGGCAGGCTGTCCCCGTGCTCGCGCTCGAGAAGTCCCATCTTGCCGATGCCGATGCCGTGCTCACCGGTACAGGTGCCACCGGCCGCGATCGCCCGCTCGGCCATGCGCTCGATGATGCCGCGGGCGCGCGCGAGCCCGGCCTCGTCGTCCGGATCGAGCCACAGCGTGGTGTGGTAATTGCCGTCGCCGACATGGCCGATGATCGCCGAGACGACACCGGACTGCGCCAGATCGGCCCGCGTCGCCTCGATGCTCTCGGCAAGCTTCGAGATCGGCACGCAGACATCGGTAATGAGGCCGATCTTGCCCGGATTGAGCGCGCGCCCGGCATAGAGCGCCTCGTGGCGCGCCT
>JBHHTO010000094.1:0-8671 GCA_046753425.1 Rhodothalassiaceae bacterium
GGCCGCCACGGCAACAAGGGTGTGATCTCGCGCATCCTGCCCGAGGAGGACATGCCCTATCTCGACGACGGAACCGCCGTTGACATCGTTCTCAATCCGCTCGGCGTGCCGAGCCGCATGAATGTGGGCCAGATCCTCGAAACCCATCTCGGCTGGGCCAGTCGCGGGCTCGGGCGGCAGATCAATGCGCTCGTCGAGTCCTACCGCCACGCGGCCGAGGAGAAGGTGGCGAAGAAGGCGGTTAAGGAAATCGGGGACCGCCTTGCCGCGATCTATGGCAAGGAGCAGTTCAAGGACGAGGTGGCGCCCTTGTCCGAGCCCGAGCTGGTCGAGCTTGCGAGCAACATGTCCTATGGCGTTCCCGTCGCGACGCCCGTCTTCGACGGCGCGTCGGAGGGCGAGATCGTCGACATGCTGAAGATGGCGGGACTCGATTCCTCGGGCCAGGTCGATCTCCATGACGGCCGCACCGGCGAGAAATTCGATCGCAAGGTGACCGTCGGCTATATCTACATGCTCAAGCTGCACCATCTCGTCGATGACAAGATCCACGCCCGCTCGATCGGCCCCTACAGCCTGGTCACCCAGCAGCCGCTGGGCGGCAAGGCGCAGTTCGGCGGCCAGCGCTTCGGCGAGATGGAGGTGTGGGCGCTGCAGGCCTATGGTGCCGCCTATACGCTGCAGGAAATGCTGACCGTGAAGTCGGACGACGTGGCCGGCCGCACCAAGGTCTACGAGGCCATCGTCAAGGGCGATGACACCTTCGAGGCGGGCATCCCCGAATCCTTCAACGTGCTGGTGAAGGAGATGCGCAGCCTCGGCCTCAATGTGGAACTCCTGTCGAGTGACGGAAGCGACGAGGATGTCGAATAGGCAGGGGGCCGCGCCGCGGCCCGGCCACGAACGCGTGATGGATTGCCTCAAGCTGGGAAGCCGATTCAGATGAACCAGGAATTGATGAACTTCTTCAACCCCGGCCAGAAGACGGAAAGCTTCGATCAGATTCGCATCTCGATCGCCAGCCCCGAGCGCATTCGCTCCTGGTCCTTCGGCGAGATCAAGAAGCCGGAGACGATCAACTACCGCACCTTCAAGCCCGAGCGCGACGGCCTCTTCTGCGCCCGCATCTTCGGGCCGATCAAGGACTATGAGTGCCTGTGCGGCAAGTACAAGCGGATGAAGTTCCGCGGCATCATCTGCGAGAAATGCGGTGTCGAGGTGACGCTGTCCAAGGTGCGGCGCGAGCGCATGGGCCATATCGAGCTCGCGGCGCCGGTGGCGCATATCTGGTTCCTGAAATCGCTTCCCTCGCGCATCGGCCTGCTCCTCGACATGACGCTCAAGGATCTCGAGCGGGTGCTCTATTTCGAGAGCTATATCGTCATCGAGCCTGGCCTGACGCCGCTCAAGAAGTACCAGTTGCTTACCGAGGAGGACTATCTCAGGGCACAGGACGAATATGGCGAGGACGGTTTCACCGCCGGCATCGGTGCCGAGGCGATTCGCCAGATGCTCGAGAGCCTCGATCTCGAGGGCGAGCGTGAGGAACTCCTCAAGGAGCTGGCCGAGACCAAGTCCGAGCTCAAGCCGAAGAAGATCGTCAAGCGTCTCAAGGTCATCGAATCCTTCATCGAATCGGGCAATCGTCCGGAATGGATGATCCTCGAGGTCATCCCGGTGATTCCGCCGGAATTGCGGCCGCTGGTGCCGCTCGACGGCGGCCGTTTCGCGACCTCCGACCTCAACGATCTCTACCGCCGCGTCATCAATCGCAACAACCGCCTGAAGCGACTGATCGAGCTGCGTGCGCCGGACATCATCATCCGCAACGAGAAGCGGATGCTGCAGGAATCGGTGGACGCGCTCTTCGACAACGGCCGCCGCGGCCGCACCATCACCGGCGCCAACAAGCGGCCGCTCAAATCGCTTTCCGACATGCTCAAGGGCAAGCAGGGCCGCTTCCGGCAGAATCTGCTCGGCAAGCGCGTCGACTATTCCGGCCGTTCGGTGATCGTGGTCGGTCCCGGGCTCAAGCTGCACCAGTGCGGCCTGCCGAAGAAGATGGCGCTCGAGCTGTTCAAGCCCTTCATCTACTCGCGGCTCGACAAGAAGGGCATCGCGACCACGATCAAGCAGGCAAAGAAGCTCGTCGAGAAGGAGCGCCGCGAGGTGTGGGACATCCTCGACGAGGTGATCCGTGAGCATCCGGTCCTGCTCAACCGCGCCCCGACGCTGCACCGCCTCGGCATCCAGGCCTTCGAGCCGGTGCTGATCGAGGGCAAGGCGATCCAGCTCCACCCGCTTGTCTGCGCCGCCTTCAATGCCGACTTCGATGGCGACCAGATGGCCGTCCATGTGCCGCTCAGCCTCGAGGCCCAGCTCGAGGCCCGCGTGCTCATGATGTCGACCAACAACATCCTGGCGCCGGCCAATGGCAAGCCGATCATCGTGCCGAGCCAGGATATCGTGCTCGGGCTCTATTACATGACCATGGAGCGCGAGGGCGAGCCCGGCGAGGGCATGGCCTTCTCCGGCCTGGCCGAGATCGAGCAGGCCCTCGATCTCGGGGTGGTCAGCCTGCATGCGAAGATCGAGGCCCGCCTCGAGACCGTCGACGAGACCGGTGCGCCGCGTGTCGAGCGGGTGAAGACGACGCCGGGCCGCATGCTGCTTTCGCGGCATCTCCCGAGGCATCCGAACGTCCCCTTCTCGATCGTCAACCGGCTGCTGACGAAGAAGGAGATTTCGGAGGTCATCGACACCGTCTACCGCCATTGCGGCCAGAAGCAGACCGTCCTTTTTGCCGACGGCGTCATGGCGCTTGGCTTCAATCAGGCCTGCAAGGCCGGGATTTCCTTCGGCAAGGATGACATGGTCATCCCGGCGGCGAAGGAGAAGCTCGTCGAGGAGACCAAGGCGCTGGTCAAGGAATATGAGGAGCAGTACCAGGACGGCCTCATCACCCAGGGCGAGAAGTACAACAAGGTCGTCGACGCCTGGGCCCAGTGCACGGACAAGGTCGCGGAGGAGATGATGCGCGAGATTTCCTCGCACGTCCGCGATCCCGAGACCGGCCGCGAGCGCGACATCAACTCGATCTACATGATGGCCCATTCCGGCGCCCGCGGCTCGGCGGCCCAGATGAAGCAGCTCGCCGGCATGCGCGGCCTCATGGCCAAGCCCTCGGGCGAGATCATCGAGACCCCGATCATCTCCAATTTCAAAGAGGGGCTGTCGGTTCTCGAATACTTCAACTCGACCCACGGCGCCCGCAAGGGACTCGCCGACACGGCACTCAAGACCGCCAATTCAGGCTATCTCACGCGGCGGCTCGTCGATGTCAGCCAGGATTGCGTCATTGTCGAGTATGATTGCGGGACCGAGCGCGGGCTCGAGATCGGCGAGGTCGTCGAGTCGGGCGAGGTGATCGTGCCGCTCAGCGACCGGATTCTCGGTCGCACGTCGGCGGTCGATGTCAAGGACCCGGTGTCGGGCGAGGTGCTCGTCAAGGCGGGCCAGCCGATCAACGAGGCGGAGGTCGAGATCATCGAACGCGCCGGTGTTGCGAGCGTCAAGATCCGCTCGGTGCTCACCTGCGAGACCCGCGGTGGCGTCTGTGCCCTTTGCTATGGGCGCGACCTCGCACGCGGCACGCCGGTGAACATGGGCGAGGCGGTCGGTGTCATCGCGGCGCAGTCGATCGGCGAGCCGGGGACCCAGCTCACCATGCGCACCTTCCATATCGGCGGCGCCGCAACGGTGTCCGAGCAGTCGTCGATCGAGGCCAGCTCGGATGGCGTGGTGAAGCTCGAGAACAGCAATATCGTCGCCGATTCGCGCGGGCGGCGTATCGTCATGAGCCGCAATCTCGAGATCAAGCTCGTCGATGCCGAGGGGCGCGAGCGCGCTTCCTACCGGGTGCCCTTCGGTGCCCGTATCACGGTCGACGACGGCGACAAGGTGAAGAAGGGCGACAAGCTCTGCGACTGGGACCCCTACACGATTCCGATCATCACCGAGAAATCGGGCGTCGCCCATTTCGTCGACCTGATCGAGGGCGTTTCGGTCAAGGAGGTGGTCGACGAGACGACCGGCATCACCTCGAAGGTGGTCATGGACTGGCGTTCCTCGCCCAAGGGCAGCGAGCTGCGCCCGCGCATCACCCTGCGTGATGACAAGGGCGAGGTGGTGGAACTCGCGAATGGTACCGAGGCACGCTATTTCATGTCCGTCGATGCCATTCTCTCGGTCGAGGACGGCCAGCGCGTCAGCGCCGGCGATGTGATCGCGCGCATCCCGCGCGAGGCGGCGAAAACCCGCGACATCACCGGCGGTCTGCCGCGGGTTGCCGAGCTCTTCGAGGCGCGACGGCCCAAGGAGCATGCGATCATTGCCGAGAAGGATGGCATCGTCGAGTTCGGCCGCGACTACAAGAACAAGCGGCGCATCATCATCCGCCCCAGCGAAGAGGGCGAGGAGCCTGCCGAATATCTCGTGCCCAAGGGCAAGCACATCACCGTGCGCGAGGGAGACTTCATTCGCAAGGGCGAGTATCTGCTCGACGGCAACCCGGCACCGCACGACATCCTCGAGGTGCTCGGCACCGAGGCTCTTGCCTCCTATCTCATCCAGGAGATCCAGGAGGTCTACCGGCTGCAGGGCGTGAAGATCAACGACAAGCATATCGAGGTCATCGTCCGCCAGATGCTGCAAAAGGTGGAGATCACCGATCCCGGTGAATCGACCTTCATCCTCGGCGAGCAGGCGGATGCCGAGGAGCTGCGCGAGGTGAACGAGAAACTCGCGGCGCAGGGCAAGCGCGGCGCCGAGGGCAAGCCGGTTCTTCTCGGCATCACCAAGGCCAGCCTGCAGACCCGCTCCTTCATTTCTGCCGCTTCCTTCCAGGAGACGACGCGGGTGCTGACCGAGGCGGCGGTGGCCGGCAAGGTCGACCGGCTTGTCGGTCTCAAGGAGAATGTGATCGTCGGCCGTCTCATCCCGGCCGGCACCGGAGCCGTCATGCGCCGCCTCAAGAACGAGGCGTCGCGCCGCGATTACGCCGTCCGCCTGAAGCAGCAGGCGGAGGAGCGGGCGGCCCAGGCGGCCGCCGAGGCGGCGGAAAAGGCCGCTCTCGCCGCCCCCGAAGAGGCGGCGTCGGGCGAGGAGGGGCCAACGACGGAAGGCTGAGCCCCGAAGCGCCGGCCGGAACGCCGGCCGATCCCGATTCGCGGCGCCGGACCATGTGTTCGGCGCCGTTTTTTCCGCGGCTGTGCAAATATTGCCCTAAGGCATCGCTTTTGCTGTCAAAATCGTGCACGGGCCGGGCCCCGAACTGCACATGAATTTCGGTTGACGGCCCATGGGCCCATGCATATAGTGCGCACCTCGCTCGGGCCCGGGTGGTGGTGCAGGCGCGCCAGACGCCGGTGCTGAACGAGCTGTAGACGAGATATTGCTGGTTCGAAAAGGTACCGACGGTCTTTGACGGCAGCTGTGCCGAGAAGACCGCGCAAGCGTGCGCATGCGGCGCACCGAAGGTCCCGGTCCCGCTCGTGACAGCAGCAACAGCGTGAAGAGAAAGACGCATGCCGACGATCAATCAGCTCGTGCGCAAGCCGCGCAGACAGCCGGTCAAGCGCAACAAGGTTCCGGCTCTTGAGGGATGCCCGCAAAAGCGCGGCGTCTGCACACGTGTCTATACAACGACACCGAAGAAGCCGAACTCGGCGCTTCGCAAGGTCGCACGTGTGCGACTGACCAACGGCATGGAAGTGACCAGCTACATTCCGGGCGAGGGCCACAATCTGCAGGAGCACTCGGTGGTGCTGATCCGGGGCGGCCGCGTCAAGGACCTGCCCGGTGTGCGCTATCACATCCTGCGCGGCGTGCTCGACACGCAGGGCGTGTCGGACCGTCGGCAGGGGCGGTCGAAATATGGCGCCAAACGGCCGAAATGAGGAAGTGAAGGATGTCGCGTCGTCGCCGAGCCGAGAAGCGTGAGATTCTCCCCGATCCGAAATTCGGGGATGTGGTGCTCACCAAGTTTGTCAACAGCCTGATGTATGACGGCAAGAAGTCCGTCGCCGAGGGCATCGTCTATGGTGCCTTCGACCGCATTCAGGACCGCGCAAAAACCGAGCCGCTGGCCGTCTTTCACGAGGCGCTCGACAATGTGAAGCCGGCGATCGAGGTGCGTTCGCGCCGCGTCGGCGGTGCCACCTATCAGGTGCCGGTCGAGGTGCGCAGCGACCGTGCCCAGGCGCTCGCCATCCGCTGGCTGATCGAGGCCGCGCGCAAGCGCAGCGAGAAGACCATGGGAGAGCGGCTCGCCGGCGAGCTGCTCGATGCCGCGAACAATCGCGGCGCGGCGGTAAAGAAGCGGGAAGACACGCATCGCATGGCCGAGGCGAACAAGGCCTTCTCGCATTACCGCTGGTAAGCGACATCTTTCATTATTTGATCGAGCAGTGACCGACATGCCTCGCCAAACGCCCATTTCGCGCTATCGCAATATCGGCATCATGGCCCATATTGATGCCGGCAAGACGACGACGACCGAGCGCGTTCTCTATTACACCGGACGCTCCCACAAGATCGGCGAGGTGCATGAAGGCGCCGCGACGATGGACTGGATGGAGCAGGAGCAGGAGCGCGGGATCACCATCACCTCCGCGGCGACGACCTGTTTCTGGAAGGATCACCGCATCAACATCATCGACACGCCGGGACATGTCGACTTCACGATCGAGGTCGAGCGCAGCTTGCGCGTGCTCGACGGCGCGGTGGCCGTATTCGACGCCGTGGCCGGCGTCGAGCCGCAGTCGGAGACGGTGTGGCGCCAGGCCGACAAGTACAAGGTGCCGCGCATGTGTTTCGTCAACAAGATGGACCGCATGGGCGCCGATTTCGACCGCTGCGTCGACATGATCCGCAAGCGCCTCGGCGCCAAACCCCTCGTTCTCCAGCTTCCCATCGGTGCGGAGTCCGATTTCGTCGGCTGTGTCGATCTGGTGGCGATGAAGGCCATCGTGTGGAAGGAGGAGACGCTCGGGGCCGAGTGGGAGCTGCGCGACATCCCGGCCGACATGGCCGAGCGCGTGGCGGCCGCACACCAGGAGATGATCGAGACCGCGGTCGAGGCCGACGAGGCCCTGATGGAGAAGTATCTCGAGGGCGAGGAGCCGAGCGTCGAGGAGCTGAAGGCCGTCATTCGCGCCGGCACCATCGGGCTCGAGTTCGTGCCCGTGCTGTGCGGTTCGGCCTTCAAGAACAAGGGCGTGCAGCCCCTGCTCGATGCTGTCGTCGACTATCTGCCCTCGCCGGCCGAGGTTGCCAATGTGCGCGGCAGCGCCGTCGATGATCCCGAGAAGCTGCTCGAGCGCCCCTGCTCCGACGACGCCCCTTTTGCGGCCCTTGCCTTCAAGATCATGAACGACCCCTTCGTCGGCTCGCTCAGCTTCTGCCGCATCTATTCCGGCAAGCTCAGCCGCGGCGACCAAGTGCTCAACTCGGTCAAGGGCAAGAAGGAAAAGATCGGACGCATGCTGCAGATGCATGCCAATCACCGTGAGGACGTCGAGGAGGCCTATGCGGGCGATATCGTCGCGCTCGCCGGGCTCAAGGACACGACGACGGGCGACACCCTGTGCGCGGCGAACGCGCCCATCATTCTCGAGCGCATGGAATTCCCCGAGCCGGTGATCTCGGTTGCCGTCGAGCCGCGGTCGAAGGCCGACCAGGAGCGCATGGGCATCGCCCTCAACCGTCTGGCGGCCGAGGACCCGAGCTTCCGCGTGCGCACCGACGAGGAGTCGGGGCAGACGGTGATCGCGGGGATGGGCGAGCTCCACCTCGATATCCTGATCGATCGCATGAAGCGCGAATTCAAGGTCGAGGCCAATATCGGCGCGCCCCAGGTCGCCTATCGCGAGACCTTCGCGCGCCAGGTCGATGTCGACTATACGCACAAGAAGCAGACCGGCGGTTCGGGCCAGTTCGCCCGCGTCAAGATGGTCATTTCCCCTGGCGAGCGCGGCTCGGGCATGGTCTTCATCGACGAGATCAAGGGCGGGAACATTCCGCGTGAGTACATTCCCGGTGTCGAGAAGGGAGTCCGCTCGGTCGCCGATTCGGGTGTGCTCATCGGCTTTCCGCTGATCGATTTCGAGGTGCGCCTCGTCGACGGCGCCTATCACGATGTCGATTCGAGCGTGCTCGCCTTCGAGATCGCGGCCCGCGCGGCCATGCGCGAGGCGGCGGAAATGGCGGGGATCAAGCTGCTCGAGCCGATGATGAAGGTGGAGGTGGTGACGCCCGAGGAATATATGGGCGACGTCATCGGCGACCTCAATTCGCGGCGCGGCCAGATTCAGGGCACCGAGGCGCGCGGCATCGCCCAGGTGATCACGGCGCTGGTGCCGCTCGCCAACATGTTCGGTTATGTCAACCAGCTCCGCTCGATGAGCCAGGGGCGGGCGCAGTACACGATGCAGTTCAGTCACTATGAGGAAGTGCCGAGCAATGTCGCCGAAGAGGTGAAGGCGAAGCTCGCAGGTTAGGGACGGTCACCTGGCCGGGACGAGGGTCGCTCCCGGACAACGGACCCAGGAAGGAAAAGGACACGGATCATGGCGAAGGCGAAGTTTGAGCGGACGAAGCCGCATTTGAATGT
>JBHHTO010000095.1:0-8645 GCA_046753425.1 Rhodothalassiaceae bacterium
GGATTTCACCGACACGGCGCGGGCGTTATTGGCCCCTCACGCTCCCATCCGCGCCGGCGGCCCCCCGGTTTCATTCATGCCCTTTGCCGGGGGGCCGCGGAGTTTTATAAAAGGAGACAGCTAATGGGGATTTTTTCCAGATTGAGCGACATCGTGAACTCCAACATCAATTCGATCCTCGACCGGGCCGAGGACCCGGGCAAGATCATCCGTCTGATGATCCAGGAGATGGAGGACACGCTGGTCGAGGTCCGGGCCGCGGCGGCCAAGACGATCGCCGACCAGAAGGACGCGGAGCGCCGTCTGCGGCGGCTGCGCGAGGCCGAGGCCGAGTGGCAGCGCAAGGCCGAGCTCGCGCTGTCCAAGGATCGCGAGGACCTGGCGCGCGGCGCGCTGACGGAAAAGGCGAAGATTGCCGCCATGGCCGAGGAGCTCGAAGCCGATCTCGAGCATCTCAAGGAAGCGCTCGAGCGGCATGAGGAGGATGTCGTCAAGCTCGAGGCCAAGCTGCGCGAGGCGAAGGTCAAGAAGAAGACGCTCGAGGCCCGCCACAAGACGGTGACGAACCAGCTCCGCATGCGCCGGACACTCCATGACACCCGCATCGACGATGCCTTCTCGCGTTTCGACGCGGTCGAGATGCGGCTTGACCGGCTCGAGGGAGAGGTCGAGTCCTATGATCTCGGAGACGGCAAGGGCCGGACGCTCGCCGACGAATTCGCCGCGCTCGAGGTCGACGAGACCATCGAGGCCGAGCTCGAGGCCCTGAAGGCCAAATTGAAGCCGGCCGGGAAGGCCGGAAATTAAGAGGGGGCCGGGGTGGACTCGATGCTTGAACTGTTGGTCATCGGCCTTGTTTTCGTGATCGCGCCCTTATGGCTCATCTTCCACTATGCGACGGTGTGGAAGCGGTCGAAGGGGCTCAGCGCGGAGGACGAGGCGACGCTCGAGGAGCTGCGGCGCACGGCGGAAAAGCTCGAGGAACGCCTCGCCGTGATGGAGCGCATTCTCGATGACGAGGTTCCCGACTGGAGGTCACGACGCCATGGCACGCTATAGCCCGAACAAGCTCTACAAGGATCCCGAAAACGGCAAGATCATGGGCGTCTGCGCCGGGCTCGCCGACTATACCGGGATCAAGGCCAATGTCATCCGCTGTGTGCTGGTGATCGGCTGTCTCTTCGGCTGGTTCCTGCCGCTGGTGCCGGTCTATTTCATCCTCGGTTTCGTGCTCGATCCGAAGCCCAAGGGGCTCTATCGCGATGCCGAGGAGGAACGCTTCTGGCGCGACGTGCGCATTCGTCCCGACTATACAGCGGTCGACATGAAGCGGCGTTTCCGCGCCATCGATCGCCGCCTGCAGGGGCTCGAGTCCTACATCACCTCGAAGCGCTTCGGGCTCGACCGCGATCTGAGGAACCTCGAGCGCTGAGGGGCGCGTGTGAGCGCCCCGCCCGTTCGCCCTTCGATGAGGCCGGGGGCCTAGGGCGAACGGGTTTTGACCGTATCCATTAGCGCTCGCGAAGCCCCGCAACGGGCGTCTCGAGGGCGACGCTGTTCTCCGTGCCCCATCATCGATAGTTGCGCATGAAACGGTCGAAAGTTTTGCCCTTGCAAGCATTGCTCGACGAATATTCCCGTTCTATAAGGCAGATATGCCCATACATGTGTCGCAGCGGATATGGGCAGCCTGAAAAATAGATGCGGAGGAAACACCATGTCGGGCTTGAAAAAGGCGCGGTGCCGGGTTCTCGCCGGTGCCGTCGCGGGCGTCAGCATTCCGGTTCTCTTTCTCGCGCAGGGCGCGCTTGCGCAGTCGCAGTCGGACCAGACCGCCGGTGAGGAGATTGGTTTCGAGGAGATCATCGTCACCGGCTCGCGCATCAAGCGCACCAACCTGACCTCGCCCAATCCGGTCACCGTCGTCGATTCGACGCAGATTCTGGCCTCTGGCGAGACGGACATCTCGACGCTCCTGCGCGAGATTCCGGCGTTGCACAGCTCGCTGCCCGCCAACCAGTCCGATCAGAATGGTGCGCCGTCCGGCGTCGGGCTTCTGAACCTGCGCGGCCTCGGCACCGAGCGCACGCTGGTGCTCGTCAATGGCCGCCGTCATGTCGCCGGTGTGCCGGGCACGGCAAGCGTCGATGTCTCGACAATCCCGGTGGCGCTCATCGATCGCATCGAGACGCCGACGGGTGGCGTGTCGGCCATCTATGGTGCCGACGGCGTCAGTGGCGTGGTGAACTTCATCCTCAAGGATGATTTCGAGGGCCTCGACTACCGGGCCCAGGGTGGCATCACCGATAACGGGGATGGTGCCGAATACTTCCTGAGCGCCACCGGCGGCTTCAATTTCGACGACGGTCGCGGCAATGCGGTGGTCAGTGTCGAATATACGCACAATGACAAGATCAATGTGGCGGATCGCAAGTTCGCCGGCCTCGGGCTTGCGGGCTCGATCCCGAACACGCCCGAGCTCGCTGCCTTTCTTGGTGTCAACCCCGACGCGGCGAACACCTTCGCACCCAATCTGACGCTGCCGGTCTCGAGCCGCTTCGGCATCATCTGGCTGCAGGACGCGAACAATTTCTTCGACCCCGGCTTCATCAATCTGCTGTTCCCCGGGGCCACGGTGGGCGGCTTCCCGATTGCCCAGGTCGTCGATGAGACGGGGACGCTGCGGCCGTTCAATCCCGGCGACATCTTCGTCGACCTCTTCAATGCGGTCGGCGGCGATTCGATTCCGGCCAACCCCAATGTCGGCTGGCTGCAGCCGGATATCAATCGCGTCAGCGTGAATGCGAACATCAAGTACAAGATCATGGACGGGCTGCGCTTCTTCACCGAATCGAAGTTCGCCTATACCAACACGCATTCGCTCGACCAGGTGAACGGCTTCAACGACGACATCCCGGTGGCGCTCGACAACCCGTTCATTCCCGACGCGCTCAGAGCGCAGATCGACAGCCTGATCGCGCAGGGCATCACACCGAGGATCACGGTGTCGCGCGACAATCTCGCGGTGCCGTCGGAGACCGCGAGCGACCGCTACATGTTCCGTATCGTCACCGGCTTCGAGGGCGAGTTCTCGAACGGCTGGACCTACGAGCTGTCGTACAATTTCGGCCGCTTCCAGAACAATGACGACAATCTCAAGGCGCGCGTCGAGGACCGCTATTTCGCGGCCATTGATGCCGTGCGCGATCCCGATACCGGTGAGATCGTCTGTCGCTCGGATCTCGATCCGACGGCCCAACCGCCGGTGGCGCCCTTCCCGGATGTGAGAACGGGCTTTCTCACCTTCGCCCCCGGCGACGGCCAGTGCAAGCCGTTCTCGGTCTTCGGCTTCATGCCCATCGGTCCGGAGGCCGAGGCCTTCATCTTCCAGAAGGTGACCGACACCTCGAAGCTGACGCAGCAGGTCGTCTCGGCCATCGTGACCGGTGATTCGGCGGACTTCTTCGAGGCGCCCGGCGGCCCGGTCGGCTTTGCCGCCGGCTTCGAGTACCGCGAGGAGAAGAGCGACTTCAATCCGAGCGGGCTCGAGAAGGCGGGGCTTCTCTTCAACACGGTGACGACGCGCTCCGAGCCGGTGAACGGCCGCTTCGATGTCTGGGAGCTGTTCGGCGAGGTCAATATCCCGCTCGTCGTCGACAAGCCGTTCATCAAGGATCTCGAGATCGACGGCGCGGTCCGCTACTCGGACTATTCGACGGTCGGCGGAACCACCACCTGGAGCGTCGGTGGCGGCTGGGCGCCGGTCGACGACATCCGCTTCCGCTCGACCTATGGCCGCGCCATCCGTGCACCGAACATCAACGAGCTGTTCTCGCCGCCGCAGCCGATCTTCATCCAGGCGGACTTCGACCCCTGCAATCCGAACATGATCAATGCGGGGACCGAATTCCGCGAGCAGAACTGCCTGCAACTGGTGGGGCCGGGCTTTGACTCGACCAACTTCAATTCGGCCTTCGTCACCGGGCGCGCCGGGGGCAATCCGAATCTGAAGGAGGAGACGGCGGACACGCTCACCATCGGTGCGGTGATCACGCCGCGCTTCCTGCCCGGGCTGAGCGCGACCGTCGATTTCTACGACATCGAGATCGACGATGCGATCATCGTCGTCGACCCCGAGCGCATCATCGAGAACTGCGTCGATGCACCCACGCTCGACAACCAGTTCTGCCCGCTCGTCACCCGCGACCCGGTGAACGGCAACATCACCTTCTTTGAGTCCGGCGAGCAGAATGTGGCCAAGCTCAAGGCGTCCGGCATCGACTATGAGGTGCGCTACAACTTCGATCTCGCCGATGTCGGGGTGGAAGATGCCGGCACGCTCAATGTCGGTGTGTCGGGGACACGGTTCCTCAAGCGCAATGACTTCGAGTTCCAGGAATTCCCGGACCAGAAGGACAAGCAGCTTGGCGAGTTCACCTTCCCGCGCTGGCTCGTCAATCTCGACATCACCTGGGCCTATGACGCCTTCAGCCTGACCTGGCAGACGCGATTCGAGTCAACGCAGCTCCTGCCGGGCGTGGAGAACGAGGATCTGGCGAGCGATCCCCTGTTCGCCGACCCGACGAACACGGGCAACGCCTTCGTCCACGATCTCTCCTTCAACTATGACCTGCTCGACAATCTGCAGGTCTATGGCGGCGTCAACAACATCGCCGACCGGAAGCCATTCCTCGCCAGCCTGACGCGGCCGGCGGGCTTCACCGGGCGTTTCTTCTTCCTCGGGGTCACGGGCAAGTTCTGATCCCCGATCCGGAAACGATCAAGTGATGCGGGGTCGCCTTCGGGCGGCCCCGTCGCCTTTCGGCCAGCCCGCAAGATGCGTTGACATTCCGCGCCGGGCGGCCCACATGGCGGGAACGACCGAGCAAGATCCGATGTGAGTATTATGGACGCCGCCTTGCCCGAAAGCAGAAACGGGACCGCCCTCGACGGCACGACGCTTGCCGACGTTCTCGAGACATTCGAGCTTCTCGACGCCTGGGAGGAGCGCTACCGCTATCTCATCGAGCTCGGGCGCAAGCTGCCGCCCCTGCCCGAAAGCGCCTATCGCGACGAGAACAAGGTGCGCGGCTGCACGAGCCAGGTCTGGCTCGTGGCTGAGCCCGAGGGCGAGGACGGCCGGCTCGTCTTTCGCGGCGACAGCGACGCCCATATCGTCAAGGGGCTGGTGGCACTGATGCTGCTCATCTTCTCGGGCCGGACGCCCAAGGAGATCCTCGCCACCGACGCGCGGGCGATCCTCGACCGCCTCGATCTCAGGGCGCATCTCTCGCCGATGCGTGCCAACGGCCTCTTCTCGATGCTCGAGCGCATTCGCGAGATGGCAGGTGACGCCCTGGAAGGCGTCGCGAACGACGCCTGATCAGAGATTGGCGAGCAGGTTTTCGGCGCTCGAGACGGCGAAGGCGCCCGGCGCCTCGACGAAGAGCTTCCTCACCACCCCGTCCTCGATGATCATGGCGAAGCGCTGCGACCGCGTTCCCATGCCGAAGCCCGAGGCGTCGAGCTCGAGCCCCACGGCGCGGGCGAATTCGCCATTGCCGTCGGCGAGCATCTCGACCTTGCCGTCCGCGCCCTGCGCCTTGCCCCAGGCACCCATGACAAAGGCGTCATTGACCGAGACGCAGGCGATGGTATCGACGCCCTTGGCCCGGATTTCGTCGGCATGGGCAAGAAAGCCCGGCAGATGCTTTGCCGAGCAGGTCGGTGTGAAGGCGCCGGGGACGGCGAAAAGGACTGCCTTTCCCTTCCCGAACAGCTCACCGGTGGAGACCTGTTCGGGTCCGTTTGCGGTCATACGGGCAAGCGTCACCTCTGGCAGCCTGTCGCCTTCACGAATGGGCATCTCTCATATCCTTCCCATGGCCTGGACCCCTGCGGCCCGGCGGGCCGCCGGGGCGCAGGATAGGGTGAGAGACGGGCGCCTGTCCAGCCGGCGAAAGGCCGCCTACCAGCGCCGCCGCGCAGCGGGCTCGGTGCGTCTGAGAATGCGCCGGTATGGGTGCGGCATGCGGCGCCCGAGGCCATCGAAGGCGCGATCCGTGCGCGGCGAGCGCCGGCGCACACCGCCGACCATGCGCGCCACGCGATCCGAGGCGGCGACGAGGATCATGAGCGCCAGCGCCATGACCAGAAGCCCGAAAGGAATGGGCAGGATCCACAGGACGATGCCGAACAGCATCAGGAGGCTGCCGAAAAGGATGACGAGAAGACGGATCATGGGACCCTCGCGCGTGGCCGCGGCCGATGAAATATATCGGCATGATATATAGAGCAACCGGCGCAGCGTGACAAGGGGCAGGACGCCGCTTGCGGTCGCGGTCCTCGAAGCCGGTTGCCGGCGGTGGACGGAACTGGCGCCGCAAGAAGGGACGGATGGGATGAAGCGCGCGGCTTCTCACACCACCCCCGCCGGGAGGCGCGGTTCGGGGCTGCGGCGCGGGTCCTCCGCGAACAGTGCCGCAAGCTGCTCGGTCATGGCACCGCCCAGTTGCTCGGCGTCGAGGATGGTGACAGCGCGGGCATAATAGCGGGTGACGTCATGGCCGATGCCGATGGCCAGAAGCTCGACTGGCGAGCGGGTCTCGATCCAGCGGATCACCTGCCTCAGATGCTGCTCGAGATAGGTCCCGGAATTGACCGACAGCGTCGAGTCGTCGACCGGTGCGCCATCGGAGATGACCATCAGGATGCGCCGCTCCTCGGGGCGCGCGATGAGGCGGTTGTGCGCCCACAGCAGCGCCTCGCCGTCGATGTTTTCCTTGAGCAGCCCCTCGCGCATCATCAGGCCGAGATTGCGCCGCACCCGCCGCCAGGGAGCATCGGCGGTCTTGTAGACGATATGCCTGAGGTCGTTGAGGCGCCCGGGATGCGCCGGCTTGCCTTGGGCGAGCCATTTCTCGCGGCTCTGGCCGCCCTTCCAGGCACGTGTCGTGAAGCCGAGGATCTCGGTCTTGACCCCGCAGCGCTCGAGCGTGCGCCCGAGAATGTCAGCGGAAATGGCGGCGATCGAGATCGGGCGGCCGCGCATTGAGCCCGAATTGTCCAGCAGCAGGGTGACCACGGTATCGCGGAACTCGATCTCGGATTCCGCCTTGAAGCTCAGGGGATGCGCCGGATTGGTGACGACGCGCGCGAGGCGGCCGCTGTCGAGGATGCCTTCGTCGAGGTCGAAGTCCCAGGAGCGCTTCTGCTGGGCCATGAGGCGCCGCTGCAGGCGGTTGGCGAGCTTGGTGACGGCGCCGGCGAGATGCGCCATCTGCTGGTCGAGATAGGCACGCAGGCGGTCGAGCTCGTCCGGTTCGCACAGATCCTCGGCACGCACGATCTCGTCGAATTCGGTGGTGAACGCCTTGTAGAAGGGCGTATCGGGCCGTTCCGCCAAGGGGCGATTGGGGCGCCAGGGCATGGTGCCTTCGACCGTTTCCTCGACGCTCTCGCGATCCGCCGCATCGACGGGTTCGATCTCGACCGCCTGACCGCCCTCGGCATCGGCCTCGCGGTCGTCGTTCTCGGCGCTGTCCGCGGTATCGCCCTCGGCGTTGTCCTCGCCCGCGCCCTCGCCGTCGGCGCTCATGTCCTGCTCGCCCTCGGCTTCCTTTTCGTCGTCGCTCTCGCCCTCCTGCGGTTTCTCGTCGGCGAGATCGTCGGCAAGGTCGAGATCGCTCAGAAGACCGCGCAGCACGCGGACGAAACGGCTCTGGTCGTCGGCTGCTTCGGCGAGCCGGTCAAGCCGCTCGCCGGCCCGCTCCTCGAGCCAGTCGCGCATGAGGTCGAGGGCGCGCCGAGCGGCGGACGGGACCGGTTCGCCGGTCATACGCTCGCGTGCCAGCAATGACAGCGCTTCCGCAAGCGGCACGTCGCCGGGCTCGCTCACCCGGTCGAGCCCGATCTCGCGGCAGTGCCGGTCGAGCGCCTGCGCGAGGTTGTCGCGCACACCCGCCATCATGCGGGCACCGAGCACCTCGACTCGGGTCTGCTCGAGGCGATCATAGACGGCACGCGCGATCATGCCCGAGGGGGCGTGGCTGCGGTGCAGGCCGGTGTCGTGAAAGCGCAGGCGCATGGCAAGGCCGTCGGCCTGGCCGCGCAGCACCGCCACGTCGTCCGGCATGAGCCGCGGCGGTGGCGCCTTGAGATGCGCCTCGTCACCGCTGACATGCGGCCGCTCCGATCCGAAGCTGACCTTGAGACCGGGCCGATCAGCAAGCGCGCGTGTCGCCGCCGAGAGGGCACGCCGGAAGATCTCGCCTGTTGCTTTCGCACGCACCTCGGACGATCCCGCCGCGGGTCTCAGGCCGGGGTCCGCACCGTGCCCGGCGCGGCCTCGGGCAGGTCCTCGCCGAAACAGCGCTGATAATATTCGGCCACCAGCGGTCGCTCGGCCTCGTCGCACTTGTTGAGGAAGGTGACGCGGAAGGCAAAGCCGATATCGTGAAAGATTTCGGCGTTCTGCGCCCAGGTGAGCACGGTGCGCGGGCTCAGGCGGACTGCCGCCGCATGGCGTGCCGGAGCCGCCCGAGGCGGCGGTTGAGAGGGTGCGACCGGTCGAGGAAGGGCAGGACGGGGCGTCGGCGCCGCCCCAGGCGGCCGGCGAGCCTCAGCAGGCCGGAGTGGCGGGGATC
>JBHHTO010000096.1:0-8600 GCA_046753425.1 Rhodothalassiaceae bacterium
GCCGTGGTGACCGCCTGCTCGACCGGCGCCCACGCGATCGGCGACGCGGCGCGCATCATCGCCCTCGACGACGCCGACGTCATGGTGGCGGGGGGCGCGGAGGCGGCGATCTGTCCCATCGGGGTGGCCGGGTTCAGCCAGGCCAAGGCGCTGTCAACGCATTTCAACGACACACCCGAGCGTGCCTCGCGCCCGTGGGACGAGGCGCGTGACGGCTTCGTCATCGGCGAAGGCGCCGGGATCGTGGTCCTCGAGGAGCTCGAGCACGCCAAGCGCCGCGGCGCAAAGATCTATGGCGAGATCGTCGGCTACGGCATGTCCGGCGACGCCTATCATGTGACCGCGCCCTCACCCGCGGGCGACGGCGCCTTCCGCTCCATGCGCGCTGCACTCAGGCGCGCCGGCATGAGCCCGTCGGACATCGACTATGTCAATGCCCACGGCACCTCGACGCCGCTCGGCGACGAGATCGAGCTCGGTGCGGTCAAGCGCCTGTTCGGCAACGCCATGGGCAATGTGTCGATGTCCTCGACCAAGTCCTCGATTGGCCACCTTCTGGGCGCCGCGGGGGCGGTGGAGGCGATCTTTTCGCTGCTCGCGATCCGCGACAATGTGGCACCGCCGACGCTCAATCTCGACGATCCGTGCCCCGGTGCCGAGGGGGCCGACCTCGTGCCCCACAGGGCGCGGGAGCGCCCGATCCGGGCCGCGCTGTCGAATTCCTTCGGTTTCGGAGGCACCAATGCCTCGGTCATCTTCCGGGAGTATACCGGCTAGATCCGATCGGCCCGGGGCGCTCGCATGAGCGGCCGGCGCGGGCGCGTATTGGGGTTGGGGCTGGCCCTCGCGGCAGCGCTCGCCCTCCTCGCCGGCCTCGTTTATCACATGCTCACGGGGCCCGGGCCGCTGACCGAAGCGCGGACGGTGATCATCGAGCGCGGCGAGGGACTTGCCGCCATCGCGCGCAAGCTCGAGGCGCTCGGCGCGCTGCGCGACCCGCGTCTCTTCCGGCTTGCGGCGCGCCTGTCGGGCGCCGACCGGACCCTGCGCGCGGGAGAGTTCCGCATTCCCTCCCACGCCAGCGTCATGACGCTCATCGAGGTGTTGCGCAAGGGCGAGCCCGTCCTGCGCCGGGTGACGGTTCCCGAGGGCCTGACGAGCGCGCAGGTGGTGGCGCTTCTCGAGGCGACGGAGGGTCTCGTCGGTCCTGTCGACAGGGTACCGCCTGAGGGCACGCTGCTGCCCGAGACCTATTATTTCACCCATGGCGAGAGCCGGCAGGCCCTCCTTCGGCGCATGGAGGCGGCACAGTCGAAACTGCTCGCCCGGCTGTGGCCGGCGCGAGCGCCCGGTCTGCCGCTCCATTCGGCGGATGAGGCGGTAATCCTTGCCTCCATTGTCGAGAAGGAGACGGGGCGCGACGACGAGAGGCCCCTCATCGCCGCCGTCTTTCTCAACCGTCTCAGGCGCGCCATGCCGCTGCAGTCGGATCCGACGGTGATCTACGGCATCAGTGGCGGCGAACCGCTCGGCCGCGGCATCCGGCAAAGCGAGCTTGACGCCGACAATCCCTTCAACACCTATCGTCTCGTCGGCCTGCCGCCGGCACCGATTGCCAATCCGGGTCGGGCGTCGATCGAGGCGGTGCTGCATCCCGCCGACACCGACTATCTCTATTTCGTCGCCGACGGGTCGGGCGGCCATGTCTTCGCGCGGACGCTTGCCGAGCATAACCGGAATGTGGCCGCCTGGCGGCGGCTCCGGCTCAAGCGTGCGAATCCTTCTTCGGAGACAGGCGCAGGACCCGATCGCTGAGCGGCTGCGGCAGCCAGGCGATCAGGCGCATGAGGGCGGCCATCGGCCAGGGAAAGGCGATGACACCGCGATTGCGCGCCAGTCCCCGGGCGATGATGCGCGCTGCCTTGTCAGCGGTCATCAGCAAGGGCATCGGGAAGCGGTTTTTCGCCGTCATGCGGCTTTCGACAAATCCGGGGCAGATCACCGAGATGCGCACACGCCCCCAATAGGCGCCGCGCAACGCCTCGCCATAGGCCTTGACCGCGACCTTGCTCGCCGAATAGGGCGCCGCCGCCGGCAAACCCCGGTAGCCGGCGATCGAGCTCATGATGGCGATCTGGCCATGTCGCCGTGCCTTCATGCGCTCGAGCGCCGGGTGGACGGTGTTGAAGACACCGCTCACATTGACGGCGAAGGTGCGGCGGGTGGCATCGGCGAGCGGTGTCAGGGGATCGGGCGAGACCGCAATGCCGGCATTGGCGATGACGAGATCGAGCGGGTGGCGGTCGTCCACATCCTCGATCCAGGCACGCATCGCCTCCTCATCGGAGACATCGAGGCACCTCGTCGCTACCGTCGCGCCCTGCCCCCGGCAGGCGGCGGCGACAGCATCGAGGCGGGTCTCGTTGCGGCCGGAGAGGGCGAGATGAATGCCTGGTGCGGCATAGTGGCGGGCGAGGGCCTCGCCAATACCGCTCGAGGCGCCCGTGACGAGAATGGATTTCGGCTCCTGCATGCATCCCCTCCGGCGGATTGATCGGCTCGGGGCGAGCCCCTATAGTCGCGCCCATCCTGACCGCCGGCGGGCGGCCTGTCACCCTTCCGCTGCTCCGGCCCGTCGAACGAGGCTCCAATGGCATTGTGCAGCATGACCGCCTTCGCCCGCAGCGAATTCGCGCACAAGGGCTGGGGCGGGAGCTTCGAGATCAAGAGCGTGAACGCCCGCGGCCTCGATGTGCGGACCCGGCTGCCGGCATTCCTCGACGGATTCGATGTCACGCTGAGAAAGCGGGTGGCGGGGCGTCTCGACCGCGGAACCGTCTTGGTCACGCTCGAGCTCAGGGCCGGTGACCAGGATTCCGGTATACGGGTCAATGAGGAACGTCTCGCGCGGCTTGTCGCGCTGGCGGGCGCGCTGCGCGACCGGCCCGAGATCGAGCCGGCGCGGCTCGACGGGCTCATGCGGCTGCCCGGGGTGATCGAGAGCGGGCCGCCGCAGCTCCCTGCGGAGGAGCGTTCGGCGCTCGAGGCTGCGCTTGTCGCGCCTTTCGATGCCGCCCTCGATGCCCTGATCGCCGCCCGCCGGCGCGAGGGCGAGGCGCTCGCCACGGTGCTCGAGCGGGCCCTCGACACCATCGGCGACCTTTCGCTGAAGGCGGAGAGCTGCGCCGCCGCCCGCCTGCCGGCGATCCGCGACCGGCTTGCGACCCGGCTGGAGGAGCTTCTGGACAAGAGCCGGATCGACGAGCGGCGCCTTGAGGAGGAGGTCGCGGTGCTGGCGCTCAAGCTCGATGTGCGCGAGGAGCTTGATCGCCTCAAGGCGCATCTCGCGGAGGTACGGAATCTCCTCGACAAGGGCAGCCCGGTGGGCCGTCGTCTCGATTTTCTGGCACAGGAATTCAATCGCGAGGCCAACACCCTGTGCGCCAAATCGGCGGACAGCAGGTTGACGACCATCGGCCTCGACCTCAAGGCGGCCATCGACCAGTTCCGCGAACAGGTGCAGAATATAGAATGAGCGAGGGCACGATCCGGCAGGGACTTCTCATCATCATCTCGTCGCCGTCCGGCGCCGGCAAGTCGACGCTGTGCGAGCATCTCATGCGCGAGGAGGGCGAGCGGCTGTGGATGTCGGTCTCGACCACGACGCGGCCAAGGCGCATGAGCGAGGTCGATGGCCAGGACTATCATTTCGTCAGCCGCGAGAAGTTCGAACGCATGGTGGAGAATGGCGAGTTTCTCGAACATGCGGAGGTCTTCGGCCACTTCTACGGCACGCCGCGCGAGCCGGTGGAGGAGCGCCTGCGCGCCGGGATTGATGTGCTGTTCGACATCGACTGGCAGGGCGCGAAACAGATCGCCGAACGGATGCGCGAGGCCCGCGTCGTCTCGATCTTCATCCTGCCGCCATCTCTTGCGGCGCTCGAGGAGCGTCTCCGGCGGCGGGCGCAGGATTCCGAAGAGACGGTGCGCTACCGCATGTCGCGGGCACGCGAGGAGATCGCCCATTGGGAGGAATATGACTATGTCCTCGTCAATGACGATCTCGACCGTTGCTTCCGCAAGCTGCAGGCGATCGTCACCGCCGAACGCGTTCGCGCCGCGCGCGACGGCCCCGTGCGTGCCCTCGCAAAGCAGCTTCTTGGCGACGACTAGCGACCCCTGGCCGTTATCGGGCGGATGCCCCGGCGCGGTCCTGCAGCAACCGCGCGAGTCGGCAAAATCCGGCCACATCGACCGCTTCGGCCCGCGCTGCGGGGTCGATCGCGGCTTCTGTGAGGAGCGCGGACGGTTCTTTGAGCAAGGTCTTGAGACTGGCGCGCAACATCTTGCGCCGCTGTGAGAATGCCGCCTCAACGACAGATTCCAGAAGGGCCGGATCGAGGCCCGGGTCGAGAGGCGGCGCGGGGGTAATCTGCACGACCGCGGAGTCGACCCTGGGCGCCGGAGTGAAGGCGGCGGGGGGGAGTGTCATGACGATGCGCGGTCGCGCGCGCCACTGTGCGAGGATGGCGAGCCGTCCATAGGCCCTGCTTCCCGGCGCCGCGACGATGCGCCCGGCAACCTCGCGCTGGAACATCAGCGTCATCGATTGCCAGAAGGGTGGCCAGGCACCCTGCATCCAGCGCACGAAAAGCGCGGTGCCGATATTGTAGGGAAGGTTGGCGACGATCTTGACCGGTCCGGCGGGCAGGAGCGCGCACAGATCGATGGCGAGCGCGTCGCCATGCACGATGGTCAGGCGCCCGGGCCAGGCGGCGGCGATTTCCTCGAGTGCCGGCAGGGCGCGGGGGTCGCGTTCGACGGCGACGACATGGTGCGCGCCCTCGGCGAGCAGGGCGCGGGTGAGGCCGCCCGGGCCGGGACCGATCTCGAGAATGCTTGCCTTGTCAAGTGGTGCCGCGGCGCGCGCGATGCGCCGCGTGAGATTGAGATCGAGGATGAAATTCTGTCCCAGGCGCCGGTCGGCCCGAAGACCGTGCCGCGCGATCACCTCGCGCAGGGGCGGCAGGGGGTCGTCGCTCATGTCATCCGCCGTCGCGCCGCGATGTCGGCCGCCATGCGGATGGCCGCAATCAGACTGTCCGGGCGCGCCTTGCCGCTTGCCGCGAGCGCAAGCGCGGTCCCGTGATCGGGCGAGGTGCGAACGAAGGGAAGCCCGAGGGTGATGTTGACACCGCCGTGAAAGTCGAGCGTCTTGAGCGGGATCAGTGCCTGATCGTGATACATGCAAAGCGCCGCGTCATAGCCGGCACGGGCCTCGGCGTGGAACATCGTGTCGGCCGACAGCGGGCCCCGGATGTCGAGTCCCGCGGTTCTCAGGGCGGCGATCGCCGGAGCGATGATGCACTCCTCCTCGTCCCCCATTACGCCCGCCTCGCCGGCGTGGGGATTGAGCCCGGCGACCGCGATGCGCGGTTCGGCGATGCCGAAATCCTGCCTGAGTGCGCGATGCAGGATCTCCGCCACATGCCGCAGCCGCGCAGCGGTGACGAGCACAGGCACCCGGGCGAGAGGCACATGGATCGTCAGCGGTACCACGCGCAGCCCCGGGATGGTGAGCATCATCACCGCATCCTCCGCCGGGCGGCCGGCGAGACGGGCAAGGCACTCGGTATGGCCGGGAGCCTCGAAACCCGCCGCGCGAAGCGTGCTTTTCTGGATCGGGGCGGTGACGAGCGCCGTTGCCCGTCCCCCGGTGACGAGCGACACCGCCTCTTCGATGGCGGCAATGATCGCCGGCGCATTCGCCCGATCGGGGCGGCCGGGGACGACCGGCGCCGGCAGCGTCCGTGGCAGGACAGGCAGTCCCTTGCCAAAGGCGGCGGCCACCTCCTCCGGCGCGGCAATTTCTGCCACCGGCACCGATACCCCCTGGGCGCGAAGCGCCTCGGTGGAGCCGAGCCAGAAAAAGGGCGGCAGCGAATTGTCGTTTCGGCGCTGCCAGGCGGCAGCAATAATCTCCGGCCCCACTCCGGCGGGCTCGCCGAGCGTCACCGCGATCGGAGAAGATCCGGACATTTTCCTAGCGATAATCGACGATCGCGTCGCGCCGGAGATCGCGCAGATAGCGACGCGCCATCATGGCGAGCTTCTGCCGCTCGAGCTGGTCGGCGATCTCGTCATAGGACGGCATCGTGACCTCCGGCGCCACGCGATCACAGACGAAAAAGACGCGGAAGCCGTCCTGCATGCGGGCCGGCTTCGACGGCTTGCCGATCTCGATGTCGGCGATCAGATTGCGCAGGCCGGCCGGCAGCTCGCGCAGGGTGATCTTGCCGAGCGCACCGCGCTGCGCGCCGGCAAGACGCGCCGCAAAGGCGGGAATCTCGTCGCAGGACGAGATCCCCTTCTGCGCCGCCTCGATGCGGTCGACAGCGCTGATCTGCTCGGCCTCGCTGGCCGTGGCAAGATCAAGCGGCAGAAATACCTGCTGCACATCGAGCGCGACATCGAGCGGGTCGGCCTCGAGGACACGACGGCGATCCCGGAGTTGCAGAATGTAGAAGCCGCCGCCGGTGCGGACCGGATCGCTGACCCCTTCGAGCGGCAGCGACTGCACGACCTTCGCGAGCTCGGGGCTGAGAAGGTCGAGGGTGACCCAGCCCATGTCGCCGCCCGCCGCCGCGGTTGCGGATTGCGAGAACTGTTCGGCAAAGCCCTCGAACCGACCGCCCTGGCGGATTTGCGCCACGATGCGCTCGGCCGTCGCCCGAATCTCGGCCTCGCGTCTCGGATTGTCGACAAGCAGGAAGATCTCGGCAAGATGGTATTCCGGCTGGCCGGCATTGGCCTTCAGGCGCTCGATCTCATGCTCCACCTCCTCGTCGGAGACGCTGGCGAAGCGCCCGAGCCGGCCATTGACCAGCTCGCCCCAGGCGATCTCGGCCTTCATCTGCTCAAGATAGGTATCCTTCGCCACGCCCATGCGGAGCAGGGTCTGTTCGAACTCTTCCGGCGTCTGACCGAGGCTTTCCGCCTGCCGGCTGAAGGCGTCGTTGGCTTCCTCGTCGGAGATGACGAGCTCGAAATTCTTTGCCTCCTGCAGCTTGAGCTTGTCGTCCACCATGTTGCGCACGACCTGCTGCTGGAGACGGGCGAATTGCTGCTGGTTACGGACGCCGCCGATCGAGGCGATCGTGAGGCGCAGTCGCTGTACCACGTCATAGGCCGAGATCGGCTCGTCATTGACCAGCGCCACGATGCGCTGCGGCACCGCGAGGCCGTCCTGCTGCGCCGGCTGCGTCTGCGCTGTCCCGGTGCCGGGGCAAAAGGGTGCAAGCGCCAGCGCCGCAAGGCCGGCGACCGTGATGAGACGGCGATTTCCGTAGCGGTTCTTCATGCCGCTCCCGATAAGTCTGTTCCTCATGCGACCCACTGTTCGTCCTGCCACGTGACATTAGCCCCGGAATGGGGCGAGATTGGGGACCGCGTCCGGTTTCAACCGAGCCCGCGCAACCGTATTCGGAAGATCACCGAAGTGCCGGGGCGGAAGTCGCGGTCCTGGGTGAAACGCTTGCGCACGGTGACGCCGAATTCCAGGCAGCATTCGTCCCTGTACAGCACGCCGGTTTCCCATTCAATGGGTTCGGCGCGGCCACGCAAGGTCTCGATCAGGCCGCCGAAGACATGCCAGCGTTCGGTGACCCCCCAACGGGCGTCGAAGCGCACCTCCTCGCGATCCTCGCGTCCCGACTGCTCGATCCCGCGCTTGATGCGAAGATAGCCCGCATTGATACGGAAACGCTCGGGACCGATCCGGGCGACGATCTCGTTGCGGCGGGGGTCAAGGCCATCCTTGTCGAACTGCCCCTCGTAGCTCAGACCGAGCCAGTCCTGCCAGTCGAGATCGACCGCGGCTACGATGTCCGAGAGCTTCTCGGCAAGGCCGGTGCCGTCGGCAAGGACATCGCTCTCGTCGCGCACGCGGTAGGACTGTCCGGCGAGGACATCGAGCGCAAGCTCGCCACTCGCAAGCCCGTAGCGCAGGCCGTAGGTGGCGCGGCTGCCGCTCTCCCAGACATCGTAGCCGGGCGCGCGGTCGAGTGCGAACAGGTTGCCGGCATTGAGCTCGAAGGTGCGGCTGTCCTCATTCGGTATGCGGCGCAGCTTGCCGCCCCGTGGCATCGCCACGAGCTGCACGATGGGCTCGATAGTCTGGGACACGCCGCTGCGGGTGCTGACGAAAGGCCAGGACAAGGTGGCGGCGGCGCGCGCGAAACCGCGCACGGTCGTGCCCCCCTCGACGGCGAAGCGGGGGTCGTCAAAGCGGCCGGCGTCGCGAACATCATAGACATCGCCGCGCAGTGTCGCATCGAGGACGATGCGCTGGCCGAGCGGGGTGATGAAGGGCGCCTCCCAATCGAGCACCGCCGAGGCACGGCGCGTGTCGGCGCCGTCGGTGCGGATGATCTGGATGCTGTTGAAGCGGGCGCTTACCGTACCGCCGAAAACGCCGGGGGCGCTTACGAAGCTGGCATCGATCCACGGCAGGGCCTGTGCGGTCAGGCCGGCGCGGTCCTCGATCCGGAGACCCTGGAAGCCGAGAAGCTCGCCGCGCACATAGCTGCGGTCGAAGAATC
>JBHHTO010000097.1:0-8580 GCA_046753425.1 Rhodothalassiaceae bacterium
GAACCCTCGATGGGCTTTTGACCCATACTCCCTTAGCAGGGGAGCGCCTTCGACCACTCGGCCACCTCTCCACCAGCGTGGATAGTCGGCCGACCCCCGCCTGTCAACGCCCGCAGGCGCGGATTCCGGCCCGGCGGCGGTTCAGCGCGCGCCCGCGGCCGGCTCCTCCGGTGGCGCCACGCACAGCACATTGCCGTCGGCACCGACGACCTTGAGGCGTACCCATCAAGCCGCAAACCGGCGGCCAAGGCAAGCGCGCTGACGGGACTCCGGGATGGCGGGCGCAGCCCGAATTCCTCGACCGTCTGGAAAAATTTTCATGACCCGCGTTGACACCGGCAGACAAGGCGCGCGGGCGGCGCTATAAGCGGCGTCGAGACCGCAACCGCGCGGCACAGACCGGACCGGCGATGGAGGAATTGGCATGCGCATCGGTGTTCCCAAGGAGATCAAGACCCACGAATATCGCGTCGGCCTGACGCCCTCGGCGGTGCGCGAGCTCGTGCACCACGGCCACGAGGTGCTGGTGCAGAGGAAAGCCGGTTTCGAGATCGACCTCGACGACGACACCTATCGCGCCACCGGGGCGACCATCGTCGACAGCGCCGAAGAGGTCTTTGCCACCGCCGACATGATCGTCAAGGTGAAGGAGCCGCAGCCGTCCGAGATCGCGATGCTGCGCGAGGGCCAGGTGCTCTTCACCTACCTTCATCTCGCACCCGATCCCGAGCAGGCGCGGGGTCTCATCGAGTCGGGCTGCATCGCCATCGCCTATGAGACGGTGACCGACGCGCGCGGCGGCCTGCCCCTGCTGGCACCGATGAGCGAGGTTGCGGGGCGGATGTCGATCCAGGCCGGCGCCCATGCGCTGGAGATGAACCAGGGCGGGCGCGGCATGCTGCTCGGCGGCGTGCCCGGCGTGCCGGCGGCGCATGTGGTGATCATCGGCGGCGGCGTCGTCGGCACCAATGCGGCGCGCATGGCGATGGGCATGGAGGCGCATGTCACCGTGCTCGACAAGTCGGTGCGGCGGCTGCAGGAGCTCGACTTCCAGTTCGGCTCCAAGCTCTCGACCGTCTTCTCGACCGCCCACGCGGTGGAGGAGCATGTGCTCGCCGCCGACCTTGTCATCGGCGCCGTGCTCGTGCCCGGCGCGGCGGCGCCGAAGATCGTCAGTCGCGAGATGGTGCGCGCCATGCGTCGCGGCTCGGTGCTCGTCGATGTCGCCATCGACCAGGGCGGCTGCTTTGCCACCTCGCACCCGACGACGCACGCCGATCCGACCTATGTGGTCGACGATGTCGTGCATTATTGCGTCGCCAACATGCCGGGCGCGGTGGCACGCACCTCCACCTTCGCGCTCAACAATGTCACCCTGCCCTTCACGCTGGCACTTGCCGACAAGGGCTATGCCCGGGCGCTCGCCGACGATCCGCACCTCATGAACGGCCTCAATGTGCATCGCGGCAAGGTGACCTATCGCGCGGTCGCCGAAGCGCTCGGGGTCGACTATGTGCCGGCGGCGGACGCGCTGGCGGCATAGGACCGGGCGATGACCCGGCCGCGGCTCGCGCTGTTCGCGCTCGGCGGCACCATCGCCATGCGCGAGGGCGGGGCGGGCGGTCTGGTGCCGGCGCTCGACGGCGACGCGCTGGCGGCGGCGGTGCCGGGACTGGCCGCAATCGCGACCCTAAAGGTCGAGACCGTGGCCCGGGTGGCGAGCGCCAATCTTGCGATCGGCGACATGGTGCGGCTCGCCGGACGCATCGACAGCGCCGTCGCGGACGGTGCCCGGGGAATCGTCGTCACCCAGGGCACCGACACCCTCGCCGACAGCGCCTTCCTGCTCGGCATGATGCTGCAGCCGTCGGTACCGGTCATTCTCACCGGCGCCATGCGCGGCCCCGACCAGCCGTCGTCTGACGGACCGGCCAATCTGCTCGCCGCGGCCACCGCCGCCGCGACGCCGGCGCTCGCCGAATGCGGCGTTCTCGTGGTGATGAACGAGCGGCTTCATGCGGCCCGTTTCGTCGAGAAACGACACAGCACCAGTCTCGACGCCTTCGCCTCGCGCGATGGCGGCCCCGTCAGCCGGCTGTGCGAGGGCCGCGTCCTCGGTCTTGCCCGTCCCCGGCTGCCGCCGCGCCTGCCGCGCCCGGCGCCGGGGGCGCCGCTGCCGCGGGTGGTGCTCGTGCCGGCGGTGTTCGGCAGCGATGGCGCCGAACTCGACCATCTGCCGCCGGATACCGCGGGCGTCGTCATCGCCGCTTTCGGTGCCGGACACCTGTCGGAGCCGATGGCCGACCGCGCGGCGTCTCTTGCCGGCCGGATGCCGGTCATCCTGGCGAGTGCCACCGGCGCCGGTCCGGTGCTGGAGTGCACCTATGGCTACCGCGGTGGCGAACGCGATCTCATCGCCCGCGGTCTCATCCCGGCGGGCGACCTGTCGCCGGCAAAGGCGCGCCTCCTGCTCGTCCTCGCGCTCGCCGCCGGGCGGACGCGCGAGGAGATCGCATCCCTCCTCAAATCGTGAGCCGGCGCACACCCGGTCGCTAAGATTTTGTTTATTCTTCGCCGCTAGCCTCGGTTGCGCAACGGGGACCCTTGTATCGCTCCCTGTGAAGAAAAAATGAGGACCGAGCACGCCCATGTCACCGGCGCAGGATTTTCGCAAACCGCGCAGGCAACTGAGGGGTCGTTGATGCTTCCCTTGCTCAAGGCGCCGACGGTACCGGATGGGGAGACAGCCCCGCTGCGGGTGCTCCTGTGGGCCGAGAGCACGTCGGCGGCGGTCGATATTGCCGGCCTGCTGACGGCCGCCGGGTTCACCAGTTTCGCCACCGATTCAAGCCGCGTCGTCGGCGTCTTCGCCGAGGATGTGGAAGCGCTGGCGCGGACGCTCGGCGAGGGCATGACGCTCGAATGCCAGCGCCAGACCAAGGCGCTCGTCTTTACCGAGGCGGCGCCGCGACTCGCGGATTTTGCCCGTATCGACACGGTGGAGTCCTTCGTCAAGCATCATTCCACGCGCTGGCTCGCCGAGCTGATCAGCGAGGGCCGCTACAAGAGCCTGATGCAGCCGATCGTCAATGCCTCCGACGGCGCCGTTCATGGCTACGAATTCCTGCTGCGCGGGCTCAAGCGCGACGGCGGCATGGTGCCACCGCTCGAGATGTTTCTCGCCGCCGAGGGCGCACTCGCGGCCCGCCTCGATGCCGCGGCGCGGGACAGCGCCGTGCGCACGGCGGCGCAATTCGGGATTCGGGAGCGTCTGTTCATCAATGTCCTGCCGGCCAGCGTGTCGATCGCGCAGTCGTCCTTCGCCGATACGCTCGATCTCATCGAAGCGGCGGACATCGATCCCGGCCACGTGGTCTTCGAGATCGTCGAAAGCGAGGCGGTCGATGATATCGACAAGCTCGCCGGTGTCATCGATTTCTGCCGCAGCGCCGGCTATCGCATCGCGCTCGACGATTTCGGCAGCGGCTTCAACAATCTCACCATGCTGATCGGGCTCAAGCCCGACTATATCAAGCTCGACAAGTCGCTGGTCAGCCGCATCCGCAAGGAGCCGCCGATCTGGAACATCACCGCCAATATGGTCGATGCCGCAAAGCAGTCCGACGTCATGGTCATCGCCGAGGGCGTCGAGGACGAGAAGACGGCGAGCCTCTTGCGCTCGATGGGCACCGACTACATGCAGGGCTATCTCTTCGGCCGCCCGGCCGACGCGCCGCTCTCCGGGAATGCCTCCGTCGACAGCTAGCGCAGCTCCATCGCATGCGCCATGACGTGATAGAGCAGGTTCTGCTCCATCACGCCGCCGACAAGATGCGCCCAGGGGCCGATGGCGAAGGCCGCCACGTCCTCGCCGCCATGCGTTTCCGAGCGCAGCGGCACCGCCGCCTGCTGGCGATAGGCGAGCGCCGTCACCGTCTTCTCGTCGAGATCGGGGCGCTCGCCGCCAATAGCGCCGGGGCCATCCCAGTAACCAAGCGTCGTATAGGGCTTGCCGTCGCTGGCGAGCAGCGGCGTGCCCGTCGGGTGGCCGTGCGCGTCGAGGCCGCGGGCGAGACCGAGGATCGGGTTGCCGCGCGCCGGATAGCCGGCGATGGTGAAGACATGGCTGTGGTCGGCGGTGACGATGACCAGCGTCTCGTCGAGGTCGACCCGCGCCAGCGCCGCGGTGACCGCCTCGGCGAAGGCCTGACCGTCGCGCAGTGCCAGCGCGGCGCGGCCCGCGTGATGGGCATGGTCGATGCGGCCGCCCTCGACCATCAGGAAGAAGCCGTCCGCGTCGCGTGACAGAATGTCAATCGCGCGGCGGGTCATCTCGGCGAGCGAGGGCTGATCGTCACCGCGCTCGGCCTCGTAGGCCATGTGGGAGCCGGCAAAAAGTCCGAGCAGATGACGCGTCGACGCCGGATCGACCGCGGCCAGCTCGCCCGCCGTCGTCACCGTTTGCGCGCCGGCATGGCGCGCGCGCCAGGCGGCGACGAGGTCGCGGCCGTCCGCCCGCCGACCGCCCTTGTCGCGCGGCAGGAAGTTGGCCCGTCCGCCGCCCATCGCGACATTGACCCCGTCACCATGGGAAAAGGCGATAAGCTGTGCGGCGATGTCGACGCAGCCGTGCTGCCGCGCCTCGTCGCCGAGATCGACATCGGCTTCCCACTCGCGCGACGGGCTGTGGGCATAGACCGTGGCCGGGGTGGCATGGGTGAGCCGCGCCGTGGTCACGACACCGACCGCGCGTCCGCCGGCCGCCGCCCGTTCGGCAAGGCTCGGCAGAACGCCGTCCGCCGGATCGCCGCAGGTCGCCACCTCGTGGCCCGCCGCCATGTCGATGACCCCGCGATTGGTCTTGAACCCGGTCATGATGGCGCTCGCCGTGCCCGCCGAGTCGGGCACCTGCGCATTGACATTGTAGGTCTTGACCAGTGCCGTATAGGGAAAGCGCTCGAAGGGGAGCGTGTTTTCCTCGCCGGGATTGCCCCGGCTCTGGCCGTCGAAAATGCGCATCGCGGTGATCGTCGAGACGCCCATGCCGTCGCCAATGAAGAGGATCACGTTCCTCGCCCGCCCCTCGTTCGGGCGCACGGTACGTCGTGCAGCAAGCGCCGCCTCGGCGGCGCGCCACATGGGATCGTCGCGCGGCGCTGCCGGTGGCTCCTGCGCGAGCGCCGGGAGCGCGGCCACAAGGACGAGAAGGGCGGGGAGAAGGCGTGAAAGCGGCATGGAATCACCCGTTTTACGGAGGGATGGATCAATTGCTCTTGTCTCGCCGAGTGCGGAGTCAAAGGCAAGGCCCCGGATGCATCGCAACCGCTGCCGGATTTGTGAGCGCGCAATGATGCCCGACTGCCCTATATTCGGAAGTCGGAAGGACTCTGCAGCGCAGGGACGGGAGGCGCACATGAAAGGCGGTGCCAAGGCGGTAGACGCGGCGCAGGAGACGGCGGTGCTGCGCACGGCGATGGAAACCGTGCTCAAGGCGCAGCGGGAGGCCGTTCTGGCCGAAAGTCCGGTGCCCGCGGCGGCGCGCATCGACCGTCTGGACCGCGCGCGGGCGCTGCTCGTCAGCCATCGCGACACGCTCGCCGATGCAATGGCCGAGGACTTTCGCGGCCGTCCGCGTCTGATGTCGCTGTTCAGCGACATCGCGCCTTCGGTGAAGGCGCTCGCCTTTGCAAGGAAGCATGTCCGGCGCTGGATGCGCCCCGAGCGCCGGCGGCTCGAATTCCCGCTCGGACTTCTCGGCGCGAAGGCGTGGATCGAATATCAGCCCAAGGGCGTCGTCGGACTCATCAGCCCATGGAATTTCCCGGTCAATCTCACCTTCGCGCCGCTCGCCGGCATTCTCGCGGCCGGCAACCGGGTGATGATCAAGCCGTCCGAGATCACGCCGGTGACCTCCGACACCATGGCACGGCTCATTCGCGATTATTTCGACGAGACCGAGATCGCGGTCATCAGCGGCGGTCCCGAGGCGGGGCAGGTCTTCTCGGCGCTGCCCTTCGACCATCTGCTGTTTACCGGCGCCACCGCGATCGGCCGCCATGTCATGCGAGCGGCGGCGGACAATCTGACGCCGGTAACGCTCGAGCTCGGCGGCAAGTCGCCGGTCATCGTCTCGCGCACCGCCGATCTCGCGGCGACCGCGCGGCGGGTCATCATCGGCAAGATGATGAACGCCGGCCAGATCTGTCTCGCACCGGATTACATGCTGTTGCCCGAGGAGGAGGTTGCACCGGCGGTGGAGGCACTTGCGGCGGCGGCGACCGCGTTCTACCCGACGGTCAAGACCAATCCCGACTACACGCCGATCGTGAACGCCCGCCACAAGGCGCGGCTGATGGCGCATGTCGCCGATGCGAGGCGCAAGGGGGCGCGGATCACGGTGGTCAATCCGGCAGGCGAGGATTTCACCGCGGACGAGAATTCGACGGTGCTGCCACTTCACGTCCTGTGCGATGTCGACGACGGCATGACGGTGATGCAGGAGGAGATTTTCGGGCCGCTCCTGCCGATCGTTCCCTATCGCACGATCGAGGATGCGATTGCCTATGTGAATGCGCGGCCGCGACCGCTCGGGCTCTATTATTTCGGACGCGATCCGGAGGAGGAGCGTCGGGTGCTCGACCGCACCGTCTCGGGCGGTGTCACGCTCGGCGACGTCCTGTGGCACGTGGCGCACGAGGATCTGCCCTTCGGCGGCATCGGACCGTCGGGGATGGGCGTCTATCACGGCCGCGACGGCTTCCGCACCTTCAGCCATGCGAAGTCCGTCTATCGTCAGTCGCGGCTCAATATCGGCCGGCTGATCGGCGCCGAGCCGCCCTATGGCGAGCGGCTGCGCAAGGTCGTCGGGATGCAGATCAGGAAATCGTGAGCCGGTGATTGCGTTGGGACGATGACGCGGGGCCGCGCGCGCCCTATATTCCAGGATGCTCCCCGGTATCGCGGCCCATTGTCGCGATCGTATCCCGCAAAGGAGTCCCGCCGTGACCGGTCGCCGTCCGCTCCATTTTCTTCTCCTCCTGTTTCCCGTCCTGCTCGTCGCCGCCTTCGTGTCGGCTGGCCTGCAGGCGGCACCGGACGAGGCGCGCGCTGCGGCCGCGGCCTTTCTTGCCCGTATCGCCGACCCCGTCTTCGATGCCGCCGAGGTCGACCCGGAGAAGCGCCTTACGATCGATGTCGTCGCCGACGACGATATACGCGCCGTGGTCGTCAAGAAATCGCGCGCCATCGTCTCCGACAGCCTTCTTCGCCTCGTCGAGCGGCCGGAGGAGGCGGCCGCCATCATCGCCCATCTCGTGGCTGCCGCCGAAATCGACGGGCCGAACCGGGTCTTCCCGTCGGGGTTTCGCGTCGAGACACGACCGCCGAGCAAGTCCGCCTATTCCGGCATGTCCTCGAGCGTCGACGAGCGCCTCGCCGAGCGCAGCCAGGCGGCGGCGCTCGATACGGTGAAGCGCGCCGGCGCCTTCGGTCCGTCGGAAGAGGAAATCCGCGCCCATGCGCAGAGGATTGATGCCTACACGATCGAGATCCTGCGCCGGCTCGGGCTGTCTTCCGCGCCGCTGCAGGCACTTTATGAAAGGATGGCCGACGCCGGCGCCGGGCTTCTTGAGCGGGACGATTTCCTTGGCCGCAAGATCCTCGCCGAGCAGATCCGCTGGCTCAGGGAGCGCACGGAGCCCGTTCCCGGCCGCACCGAATTCTGGCTGCAGTTCGACGACGACCTCAAAGCTGTCAAAACGGCGCTCGGCGCGAGTTGAGCGGGAGAAAGGGCGCCGTCCACCCTTCCAGACGCCCTTTCGGACCTCCTCCGTGCGAACGGACTGGAATTTAGGGAAAGGTCCCGGTTCGGGCGGAACTCGTCGAAGGGCGGACGGGCAGAGGCGGGACGATGCGTAGGGGGTCATCCGCACCGCCGCCATCGCCTACGCGCTCTTCACGTCCTCGAGAAAGTGGACGATGGTCTCGCGCAGGGCGTTTCCTGAATCGATCAGCTTGCGGGCAACTTGCGAGACCTCGTCCGACGCGCTCCGTGTCCCGACGGCGTCTTCGCGCACTCGCTCGACGCTTTTCGCCGCCTCGCCGGTTCCCGCCGCCGCTTCCTGGGCGTTCTTCGCGATTTCCTGGATGGCCGCACCCTGCTGCTCCATGCCGGCGGCGGTCGAGGCCGCCGCTACCGGTCAGTGGTGAGACGGAACCATTGCAGGGCGATCAGGGTCTTCGCGTCCTCGATCCGCCCCTGATCGAGCAGATCGCCGACGGCATCGAACGGCACGCGCACCACCCGCGTATATTCGCCGGCATCCGCACCGCCGCCGGCGCCGGCGGGCGCACCCGGGCGGGTCTCGGCAGCGAAGATGTGCACCCGCTCGGTGGAATAGCCCGGTGTCGGGTAGCAGCGCGCGATCAGGGTCATCTCTCCGGTCAGCACGCCGGCCTCCTCGAGCGCTTCACGTGCAGCGGCCTCGTGCGGCGCCTCGCCCGGATCGATCACGCCGGCGACGATCTCGACGAGCCAGCCGGGCCCCTTCTCGTGGGTCGGCCAGCGGAACTGCTCGACGA
>JBHHTO010000098.1:0-8530 GCA_046753425.1 Rhodothalassiaceae bacterium
AAGTATTCTTGATCGTGATATTCTGTTCCGATATATTCATGGAACAGGTTCAGACCCGCACCGGGACGCTCTGCCGGTGGACATCGCCTCGTGGATCGACGCCGCCGCCGCGCGCCTCGCCCTTCCCGGCGAGCCGGCGGCAGCCAGCTTGCCGGACTCGGTCTCGGGATGGGTACAGGCCGTTCTCGATCCCTGGCGCTACGAGGCGCTGCGCGCGGCGGCGGGCTTCTGGGCGCCCCTCTTCTCTCATGCTGGCGGTCTCCTTGCTGCCGCTGCCCGCGGAAACGGTGGCGATCGTCAACGGCATGGTCTTCGGCCGCCTCGGCGGCTTCGTGCGCACGCGTCTCGGCGCGCGCATCGCGGCGTCGGTTGCCTTCGCCATCGGCCGGCAATTCGGGCGCCCGGGGGTGGCGCGCTTCGTTCCGGCGCGGGCGCTCGGCCGTCGGCTCCACGATCCGCTGCTCGGCTGGCTGCTCATCGCTGGCGGTGCGCTCGCCATTGCCGGACTCGGCTATCGGCTCGCGACATTGGGGCGCGCCACGGCGCGGGGCACCGTGACCGCCGCTACTCCTCTGGCGCGATGGTGACGCGCAGACCCTCGAGCGCGTCCGTCACCTCGATCTGGCAGGAAAGACGCGAATTGGCGCGATAGACCTCGGTGTCGGAAACGAGGTCGTACTCGTCCTCCTCCTGCGCCGGCAGCCGATCGAGCCACTCCTCGGCAACATAGACATGACAGGTGGCGCAGGAGCAGCAGCCGCCGCAGATCGCGGCAAGATCGGCGATCCCGGCGTGCTTGATCGCCTCCATCAGGCTGGTGCCGGGCCGGGCATCGATCACATGCTCGTCGCCCGACCAGTCGGTAACGTGAATTTTCGGCATGGGCGGATCGTTGCCTCTCGTCTTCTTCTTCCGTTCCGGGGTCCCGGTTACCGGCCCGCCTTATTATCGGCTGTGGCCGCCGGCGCCAAGCGGGAAATGAGCCGCAGCGCGGCGGCAACATCCGGTGCCCCGACCTCCACCCCCTGCGCAAGAAGGCAGGCCCGCATGTTGGCCGCCGCGAGAAGCGCCGGCGGCTCGCCTTCCGCAGCCGTCCCCTCGGCTGCATCGAGCCCGAGCAGGATGCCGTGCTCCGCCCGCTCGGTCTCGCGTTCAGAGCGCTTGAGCGCCTCATAGGCAAAGGCGAGATGCGGCGCCGCCGCGGTCAGCGCCTTCGCCCGCCGTCGCACCGCGCGCAGGGGGCGCACGATCGCGGCGCGCCAGTCCTCCGTGCCATCGATGAGCGCCCGCCAGGCGGCATCGTCGAGCCGACGGCCGAGAACCGCGCCGGCATAGGCACCATAGAGCAGCAGATTGACATCGGCGCCATGCTCGTCCTGCAGTCTGAGGCAGGCTTCCTTCACCCCCGGCGCCCCGTAGAGCGCCACCGCATGAGGCCAGAAGCGCTCGGCGGCGGTGTTGCGCGCGTTCTCTTCCGTCATCGCTTGCATTTCTTGCGATTTCGTCATGCCCGTGCGTCCCGATCATGCCGGCAGACACGGCAATGCGAAAGCCCCTCGCAGCAAGACGGAATTCCTCGAATGTGGTGAGCCCGGCAGGAATCGAACCTGCGACCTACTGATTAAAAGTCAGTTGCTCTACCAACTGAGCTACGGGCCCCCGGAATGCCGCCTGTCCATCGAGATGGTGCGCGTTCGGTCCAATGCCAACCCACATCCCTTCCCGCAGGCGCGGCGGACCATAGTTGCGCGCGATAATCCGGTCAAGCACGGTGGCCGCAGCGCCACCGCCAGTGCAGGGCACAGAAACGCGGCCCGGCCTGCCACCGGATTGGCCGTTCCCCGGGCAACGAGAGCAATGCGAAAGACGGTGCGCTTCAGAGCCGGTCCGCATCGTCCCCGAAGCCGGCATCCGCATCAATGTTGGTCACGGCGCGGAAATAGCTGAAGCGGACCCTGCCCTCCCCGTCAGCGACCGGCAGATGCAGGGTGCGGTAGCGCAGATGCGAGCGACCGAGCATGTGCAGGCTGCCGATGTCGAGCCGCGGCACCACCCCTTCGAAAAACGGCTGCCACACCCGGGTCATCATCTCCGCCGCATTCGCCCGCGGCATCAGCTCGCGCAGGAGGCGTCCGCGCCCCTCGCGCCCGAGCAGGTCAGTGAGCCGCGTTCCCATGAGACGAATTTGCACTTCGTCGGCGGGCAGGATCCGCTCGATGATCCCCATCGCGGGCAGATGTGCGCGCAGATAGTGCGGCGTCATCTCACTGCGCGCCGGCACCCTGCCGTCGCGGACAAGCGCCCGCCACAGGCGGAAGAAGTCGTGAAGCGCCTCGCTGCCGAACATGGACAGGAAGGTGCGCAGCGCATCTCCCTCGAGCCGCGTCACCGGCGGCCCGAACAGAAAACGATCCTTACCCACGCGGATCGCTGCCGATCCGCCGGAAAATTGCGGTTCGATGGACAAGTCCAGTCCCGTGCCTGAATGCGGAGCCGGGTCGCCGGCGATACACCCCGCGACCCACGGCGGCACCCGGTAAGCGCCAAATCCCGCCCTGTTCGCGCGGCGCATCTAATGCCTGGTTAGCAGAGTGTCAACCATCTTGCGGGGCGCTGCGGCAGAATGGCACAGACCTCGCCCCCCCCTTTGCGCCCGATATCGCATTTTGCTCTTGGCGGAACCAGAACAAAACGCTAACATCTGGACATGGCCAGGGATCAGACGAGCTATGCCTGCGGCGGCTGTGGCGCCACATATCGCAAGTGGCAGGGCCGCTGCGATGCCTGTGGCGCCTGGAACAGCATCGCCGAGGAGGCACCGCTCGGCAGCGCCCGGCCCAAAGGACTGGGCAAGGGTCGCGGGCGCCGGGTGCCGCTCGTCGGGCTCGGCGAGGTGTCGGCCGCGCCCGAACGCCTGGTCTCCGGGATCGGCGAGTTCGACCGCGCCGCGGGCTGCGGCATCGTGCCCGGGTCGGCCCTGCTCGTCGGCGGCGATCCGGGCATCGGCAAGTCGACGCTGCTGCTGCAGGTGCTCGCCGCCCTCGCCCGCAGTGGCCGCGACTGCGTCTATGTCTCGGGCGAGGAAGCGGCGGCACAGGTGCAGATGCGGGCGGCGCGGCTGGGGCTGGGCGACGCGCCGGTTCGGCTCGGTACGGCGACCGACGTGCGCGACATCCTGGGCACGCTCGACACCGCAAGGCCGCCCGATGTGCTTGTCGTCGATTCGATCCAGACCCTTTTCGTCGACAGCCTCGATTCGGCACCGGGGACGGTGGCGCAGGTGCGCGCCGCGGCCGCCGAGCTCATCGCCTTCGCCAAGCGCCGCGGCACGGCCATGCTGATCGTCGGCCATGTGACCAAGGACGGCCAGATCGCCGGCCCGCGCGTGCTCGAACACATGGTCGACACGGTGCTCTATTTCGAGGGCGAGCGCGGCCATCAGTTCCGCATCCTGCGGGCGGTCAAGAATCGCTATGGCGCGGCCGAGGAGATCGGCGTCTTCGAGATGACCGGGCGCGGGCTTGCCGAGGTCCCCAATCCCTCGCGGCTTTTTCTTTCCGATCGCGCCGAGGCGGTCACCGGGGCCGCCGTCTTTGCCGGGATCGAGGGCTCGCGGCCGGTCCTGTGCGAGATCCAGGCGCTGGTGGCGCCCAGCGGCGCGGCCAATCCGCGGCGCGCCGTGGTCGGCTGGGACGCCGGCCGGCTGGCCATGGTGCTGGCGGTCCTCGACGCCCGCGCCGGCCTCGGCTTCGGCGGTGCCGACGTCTATCTCGCGGTCGCCGGCGGGCTCAGGGTGAACGAGCCGGCCGCCGATCTTGCGGTGGCCGCGGCCCTTGTGTCGGCGCTCACCGGCGAACCGCTGCCGCCGGACAGGGTCGTCTTCGGCGAGATCAGCCTGTCGGGCGATGTCCGGCCGGTGACGCATGCGGCAACGCGGCTCAGAGAGGCGGCAAAGCTCGGTTTCACCGGCGCGCTCGTGCCGCCGCGGACGAAAGCGGGAAAGCACGGGCTCCGGCTCGAGACCTGCAGCGGCATCGCCGTCCTCGTCGACCGGCTGACGCGGGCCGGCCATCGAGCGCCCGGGCCCCGCGCCGGCGCCCGTGCTGAGGCCAGCGCCTTGCCCTGAAGCGAGATCTGTTCCTCGCAGGGGGAGGTGCATTCCTTGGCGGGTGACAGGACGGTGCCGGCATGCGATGATTGCAAGCCAGTATCCACTGCCGGGCGAGGACTGCGTGCGCCGGCGTACCCGGGACCGGGGGGAAGACAATCATGTCGGAAGGCTGGACGGCGTTCGATGTGATCGTGCTGCTGATCGTCGGCGGCAGCGTGCTCCATGCGCTCTTCCGCGGCTTCACGACGATGGTGCTGACGGTGCTCGCGTGGTTCGGCGCCATTCTCGTCACCCTTTACGCGATGGGCCCGGTGTCGGCGCTCGCCGGGCGTCTGATCGAGCCGCCGGCGCTCGCCAGCTTCATCGCCCTGCCGGTCCTCTTCATCGCCTCGCTCATGGCCTTCAAGGCACTCGCCAATTTTCTTGGCCGTCGCATGCGCACGGGCCCCGTCGGGCTGCTCGACCGTTCGCTCGGCGCGGCGCTCGGACTCGGGCTCGGCATATTGTTGGTGTCGGCCGGCTACCTCTTCTTTGCCGGCATCGTGCCCGAGCGCCATCATCCCGACTGGGTGAAGACAGCGAGCCTGCGGCCGCTCGTCGCCTATGGCGCAACCATGCTCGCGAAGACGGGGCCGCAGCTTTTCGCCCGCATCGGCGAGACGCCCTCGGGCGAAGCCCTGGTCGAGAGCATGAAGCGCAACTACGATGCCGGAAGAAAGAAGGCCGAGACGCTCCGTGACGTGGGCTATGACGCCGCCGCGCGGCGCCTTATGGAAGAGGCCGTCAAGGCAGCGGAAAAGGAGATGCCGCCGCCGAATTCCGCCGACGGTGGTGGCAGGGATTGACCCTAGGCAGCGGCGTCGGCAGACCGTATATGGGGGCGGCAAGCGATCAACTGTTGATCGGAAAGGGTCCTCGCCGCGCATGACGGCCAAGTCGCACGCACGACCTTTGACCACCCACCCCCTTGCGGACGACGCGTTCCACGAGGAGTGCGGCATCTTCGGCATCTTCGGTACGGAAGATGCCGCGGCGCATGCCGTTCTCGGCCTGCACGCGCTGCAGCACCGCGGCCAGGAGGCGGCCGGCATAACGAGCTGGGACGGCGATGCATTCCACAGCGAACGGTCGATCGGGCTCGTCGCCGACAGTTTTACCAGCGAGCGCGTGGTCCACGGCCTGCCCGGCCACGCCGCGATCGGCCATGTCCGCTACTCGACCACTGGCGAAAGCACGCTCCGGAACGTCCAGCCGCTCTATGCCGATCTTTCGAGCGGCGGTTTCGCCCTCGCCCACAACGGCAATATCACCAATGCCTGGCACCTCAGGCGGCAGCTCGTCCGCCAGGGCTCGATCTTCCAGTCGACCTCCGATTCGGAGGTGATCATCCATCTCATCGCCACCTCGACATTCCGCACCCTGCTCGACCGGCTGATCGACGCCCTGCGCAAGATCGAAGGCGCCTATTCGCTGGTGGCGCTGACCCGCGAGGGGCTCATCGGCGTGCGCGATCCGCTGGGCGTGCGCCCGCTCGTCCTCGGTCGCCTCGGCGCGGCGCATATCCTGTGCTCGGAGACCTGTGCGCTCGACATCATCGGCGCTGACTACGAGCGCGAGATCGCGCCCGGCGAGATCGTCATCGTCACCGCCGACGGCGTGCGGACGCTTGCGCCCTTCCCGCCGGCGCGGCCACGTCCCTGCATCTTCGAGCATGTCTATTTCGCGCGCCCCGACAGTCTGGTGAATGGCATGTCTGTCTATGAGGTACGCAAGCGCATCGGCGCCGAGCTCGCGGCCGAGGCACCGGCGGATGCGGACATCGTGATCCCGGTGCCCGATTCGGGGGTGCCCAGTGCCATCGGCTATGCGCAGCGCTCGGGCATCCCCTTCGAGCTCGGCATCATCCGCAATCACTATGTCGGCCGCACCTTCATCGAGCCGTCCGACCAGATCCGTCATCTCGGGGTCAAGCTGAAGCACAATGCCAGCCGCTGGCAGATCGCGGGCAAGCGCGTCGTGCTCGTCGACGATTCGATCGTCCGCGGCACGACCTCGCTCAAGATCGTCGACATGGTACGCCAGGCGGGCGCCGCCGAGGTGCACATGCGCATCGCCTCGCCGCCGACGCGGCACAGCTGTTTTTACGGCGTTGATACCCCGGAGCGTTTGAAGCTGCTCGCCGCCCGCATGTCGATCGAGGAGATGTGCGCGCACATTCATGCCGACAGCCTCGCCTTTCTGTCGATCGAGGGTCTCTACCGGGCCTGCGGACACGCGGGTGGCCGCGACAGTGCCGCGCCCCAGCACTGCGATGCCTGCTTCACCGGCGACTATCCGACGCACCTCACCGACCAGGACGAGGTGGAGGGCGAACAGCTCCGCCTCCTCGCATCGACGGGACCGCAGGCATGAGCGGATTCAGGGACCGTATCGCGCTCGTCACCGGCGCCTCGCGGGGGCTCGGCCGTGCCGTGGCGCTGGCGCTGGCAGACCAAGGCGCACATGTGATCGCGATCGCACGCGAGAAAAGCGTCGGCGCGCTCGAGGAGCTCGACGACGCGATCCGCGCCAGGGGTGGCACCGCGACCCTGGTGCCCCTCGATCTGACCGACCATGCCGGCATCGACCGGCTCGGCGGCGCGATCTACGAACGCTGGGGCCGCCTCGACGTCCTGATCGGCAATGCCGGGGTCCTCGGCGTGCTGTCACCGCTCGGCCATATCGATCCCGATGTCTGGGAGCGGACGCTGGACATCAATCTCACCGCCAACTGGCGTCTCATCCGCAGCCTCGATCCGCTGCTCAGGCAATCCGACGCCGGACGCGCCGTCTTCGTCACCTCCGGAGCGGCGGCCAAGGCGACGCCCTATTGGGGCGCCTATGCGGTGTCCAAGGCGGGACTCGAGACGCTGGTGCGGATTTATGCCCAGGAATGCGCCAACACCACCCCTGTGCGGGCCAATCTCCTCAACCCCGGTCCGGTGCGCACATCGATGCGGGCGGCGGCCTTCCCCGGCGAGGACCCCGCGACGCTGCCGACGCCGGAGGAAGTGGCGCCGCTCTTTCTCGAGATGGCGTCGCCCGACTATGCGGAAACCGGCACGGTCGTCGATTTCAGGACGTGGCGCGAGGCGCGCGCACATAAAACATGAGATAGACGAGACGCCCGTTCTCGAGGCTGTTGCCGAAGCCCGGACCCGCCGTGTGCCAGAGCCAGGGGCGCAACAGCACGAGGCGATTGAAGCGCATCGGCCCCCGCATCATCGGCGAGCGTGATGCGGAACCTGCCGTGACTGTTGCCCTCGATCAGCGGTACGAGCGGCTCGCCGATATGGCGGCCGCGCGCCGCTCGTGTGGATTGTCGGGAAAATCGGCGACGATCAGGAGAGAGGTGTACATCGGGGCCAGTTCCCTTCGCCGGAAACGCGATCCTAATCCTGTTCGGGCAGCCGCACCTCGAGACCGTCGAGGCCGGGCGCGAGCACGATCTGGCAGGCGAGACGCGAGGTCGCCGTCAGCCCCTCGGCGAGCGCCAGCATATCCTCCTCCTCGACGCCGGGCGGCGGCAGGCGGCGGTAATCGCGGCTCGCAAGAATGACATGACAGGTCGAGCAGGCGAGACTGCCGCCACAGGCGCCCTCGAGATCGACGCCCTCGCGATGGGCGAGCGCAAGGAGCGTCATGCCCACCGGCGCGCTCACCGTGCGGCGCTCGCGACCGTCTGCGGTCACGAAGGTCACACGCACCTCGTCACTCATGCCATTTCACTCATGCCGTCGTCCCGGCCGCCCTGATGCCGCCGAGGCGGCTGACCGCGGCGATGATGCGCTCGGCGGCGAACGCCATCTCCTCCGCCGTGGTGAAGCGCCCGATGCCGATCCGGAGCGAAGAGCGCGCGAGCGCCGGCGAGCGGCCGATGGCTTCCAGCACATAGGACGGCCCGCTCGTCGCCGACGCGCAGGCGGCGCCCGAGGACAGGGCGAGCTCGGGCAATTCGGCGAGCAGCCGTTCACCATCGAGGCCGGGAAATCCGAGATTGAGATTGCCGGGATAGCGATGCACGAGGTCGCCATTGACAACGATTCCCGGATGGGCCGCGAGCAGGCGCTCGCGGAACCGCTCCATGAGTGCGGCAAGACGCGCGGTCTCGGCCGCCATTTCCCGAGCGGCGATGCGTAGCGCGGTCCCGAAACCGGCGCAGAGCGCCGGCGCCAGCGTGCCGGAGCGGATGCCCCCCTCCTGCCCGCCGCCCGACATCTGCGGCACCAGACGCACCCGCGGCCGCGCCCGCCGCACATAGAGCGCGCCGATGCCCTTGGGCCCGTAGATCTTGTGTGCGGACAGGCTCATGAGGTCGATCTTCATGGCCTCGACATCGAGCGGTACCTTGCCCAGCGCCTGCGCCGCGTCGCAATGGAA
>JBHHTO010000099.1:0-8393 GCA_046753425.1 Rhodothalassiaceae bacterium
GGTCGAGCGGCACGCCGTCGCCGGCGGCAAGAGCACGGCCGAGGCGCAGCATCGCCCGCACCGAGCCCGCTTCCGCCGCTGCCACAAGGGGCGTGACCCGATCCGCCGCGGCCGGCAAGACACCTTCGGCGGCCAGCGCCGCGAGGCGCTCCGCCGCCCGCGCGTGACCGGCTTCGGCAGCCCTTGCATACCACCTTGCCGCTGCGGCACGCTGGGCGTCCGGGCTGTCACTCGCGCGCCCGTTCTCGTAGATCCAGCCGAGGCGGAAAGCGGCCTCGGCATCGCCCGCCTCGGCATGGTGCCTGAAGATCCTTTCCGCGGTCGCGTAATCCTGCAGCGCGTAGGCGGCGATACCGTCGCCGATGCTCTGCGCCGCCGCCGGCAGTGCGCAAAGAAGAAGGGCGGTGATGAGCCCGACCTTGCCTTTCCGGCGCTGATCGTCTGTCATGCGGACATCCTTTCACGACGAGGGCCCGAGTCTCGGCCGGCGGCGGTAAAGAAAGGCTGAAAGCTCGCGTTTGACGAAAAGGGGGGAGGAAGCGATGTGGCGCACCTGGACGGCGATCATCCTGTGGAAGCGGATCGCGATCGCCTTTCTACTCGCGGTCGCCATCGGCGCCACCATGAAGGCGCTCGGTCACGGCGAGGCGGCGACGGCCCTGCAGCCGCTCGGTCTTCTCTTCATCAACGCGATCAAGATGCTGATGGTGCCGATCGTCTTCGTCACCATCGTCTCCGGCGTCACCTCGCTTCATGACAGCGGCAAGCTCGGCCGCATGGGAGCAAAGACGATCGGGCTCTATCTCGTCACCACCGCCTTCGCCGTCACGCTCGGCCTCGTCATCGCCGGCATCATCGAGCCCGGCCGCGGCATCACCCTGCCCGACACCGGTGGCGGCGAAGACACGGCCACCGCGGCGCTCAGCGTGCGCGATCTTCTCGTCGGCCTCATCCCCGCCAATCCGGTACAGGCGATGGCCGAGGGCAGCGTGCTGCAGATCATCGTCTTCGCGCTCCTCTTCGGGCTTGCCATCAATCTCGCCGGCGAGGCCGGGAGGCCGGTGCGGGACTTTTTCGATTCCGCGACCCAGGTCATGTTCCGCCTCGTGCACATGATCATGGAGGCCGCGCCCTTCGGTATCTTCGCCCTCATCCTGTGGGTGATCGGCAGCCTGTCGGCGGCCGAACTGCTCCGGCTGGTGTGGATCGTGGTGGCGCTTTATCTCGCCTGCCTGCTGCAGATGGTCCTCGTCTATGGCGGATTCGTCGCCTTCCTTGCACGACTCAGTCCGATACGCTTCTTCAGGGGCATCATCGACGCCCAGGCGGTCGCCTTCTCGACCTCGACCAGCGCCGGCACGCTGCCGGTCACGATGGCCAATGTGGAGGACAATCTCGGCGTCTCGAAGAAGGTCTCGGGCTTCGTCCTGCCGCTCGGCGCCACGATGAACATGGATGGCACGGCGATCTATATGGGGATCGCCGCCATGTTCACCGCCCAGGCGCTCGGCATCGACCTCAGTGCCGGCCAGTATGCAACCATCATCCTGACCGGCACGCTGGCCTCGATCGGGGCGGCGAGCATCCCTTCCGCCGGGCTCATCATCATGCCGGTGGTGTTGAGCTCGGTCGGTCTGCCGCTCGGTGCGATCGCGCTTTTCTTTCCCATCGACCGCATCATGGACATGATGCGCACGATGACCAACATCACCGGCGATTCGATGGTCAGCGTGCTGGTGGCGAAGTCGGAAAGCGCGCTCGACGAAGCCGTCTACAATGCCCCGCCGACGGAGTGAGACTGTCGGCGGTTGTCGACTCGGCCCTATCGGAGACGGGCCCAAACGTCTGTCGCGGCCTCGTCGCCCTGATTTCTCTGTCGCAGCGGCGGGACAGCCCGGGAAACCGTGCCTCGGAGGGCACGGACACGGCACAGCGCGCCGCGCGGCACCGCTTCACCCCAGCGCCCGCCGCGTGCGCACAATCTGATAGCCGCGCCGCCAGAGATAGCGCAGCGGTGCGGACAGCATGTGCACAAGCCGGGTGAAGGGGAAGACGAGAAAGATCGTCAGCCCCAGGATGAGGTGCGCCTTGAAGATCCAGTGCGCGTCCTCGACGCGTGTCCAGGCATCGGGCCGGGCCGTGAAGATGCCCTGTGCCCAGCTCATGAAGCGCAGCATCTCCTCACCGTCAAGATGCTGTGCCGAAACCGTGATCGTCGCCAGTCCCAGCAGCAGTTGCAGCCACAGCAGCACAAGGATGGCGATGTCGCCGAAGCGCGAGCTGCGGCGGATGCGCGGGTCGCCAAGGCGGCGATACAGCAGCAGGCTGGCGCCGATAAAGGCGAGACCGCCGGCGAGACCACCGACCGCCATGGCGAGGATCTGCTTGGCGCCATGCGAAATGCCGAGCATCTCGAAGACCGCGATCGGGGTCAAAAGCCCGACGAAATGGCCGATGAAGACCACCAGAACGCCGGCGTGGAAGAGCACCGAGCCGGCGATGAGCTGCCGCCGACGCAGGAGCTGGCTCGAGCCCGATCGCCAGGAATAGGGCGCGCAGTCATAGCGCAGGATCGAGCCGACGGCGAGAACCGTGAGCGCGATATAGGGATAGATGCCGAAGAAGAAGCCGTTGAAAATGCTGGACATGGGCCTTGCTCCTCAAGCCTTGCGGTGCGGGGCCGGTGGCCGTGGCACGCCGGCAGCCGGACAGCGCCCGGCAGCCGGACAGGCAGCGGGACCGAAGGTGACCGCCTCCTCCGCCCAGGCACGGTCGAGTGCGGCGAGGTCGTTCGGGTCGTCGAGCGTATCGGCGGCGGCGGGCGCGGCGGTCACCTCCGCCGCCGTCCTCTCGTCGGCGAGTGCGACGAGGGCCTCGAGTGCTGCCGCATAGCGGCTTTCGCGTTCACCCAGCCGCGCCGCCAGACGCGCGAGAATGTGACCGACGCGGCCGAGCAGCGCCCGTGCCTCGGCGCGCGGACGGGTGGAGAGAAATTCGAGGAAGAGCGGCAGATGATCCGGCAGTTCCGGCACCGCAAGATCGAATCCGTGGCAGCGATAGAGCGCCTTGAGGTCGACCATCGCCTGACCGCGGTCGCGCGCCTCGCCATGGATATGCTCGAAGAGGTCGAGACTGAGCCCGCGCGTGCGATCAAACAGCGTGACATAGCGCTCCTCGAGATCGAGCTGCGGCGTCGCCGCCCACTCGTCGATGAGCGCGCGGAGCCCCTCGCGCACCGCCGCCGGCAGCGCCCCTTCCGCCATAACGGCGGCGCGGATGTCGGGAAGGGCGCCGCGGATCTCGGCCTGCGGATAGGCGAGAAGCAGCGACAGCGCCTTGAAGATGCGGCCGTCCCGGCGATCGCTCATGCGCCCTCTCCTCTCGCCGGGCCGGCATGGGCACGGGCCGGGTGCGTCTTTTCCGCCGCGGCGACCGGATCGCCGCCGAAGCAGCCATTGCCGAAACTGAAGCCGCAGCCGCCGCGCATCGTCTGTGCATCACCCGCATGTTCGCGATGCGCGGTGGGAATGACGAAGCGATCCTCGTAATTGGCGATCGCCATCAGGCGATACATGTCCTCGATCGCCTCGGGCGTCAGCCCCACGCGCGCCGCGATTCCGGGGTCTGGGGCCCCTTCGATCCTCGCTCCCCGCATATAGGCGCGCATCGCGAACATGCGCTCAAGCGCCGTGACCACCGGCGCTTCGGCACCCGCGGTGAGCATGTTGGCCAGATAGCGCACCGGAATCTTGAGCGAGTGGACGTCGGGGATGGCGGCGTCGCTGTCGATGAGCCCGGTCTCCGCCATGCTCTGGATGGGCGAGAGTGGCGGCACGTACCACACCATCGGCAGGGTGCGGAATTCGGGATGGAGCGGGAAGGCGATGCGCCAGTCGAGCGCCATCCTGTAGACCGGCGACCGCTGCGCCGCCTTGAGCCAGTCCTCGGGGATCCCCTGACGCCGCGCCTCGTCGAGAATGGCCGGATCATGGGGGTCGAGAAAGATGGAGAGCTGCGCCTCGTAAAGATCCTTCTCGTCCGCGCTCGCCGCTGCCTCGGCGATGCGGTCGGCGTCATAGAGGAGGACACCAAGATAGCGGATGCGCCCGACACAGGTTTCCGAGCACACGGTCGGCTCGCCGGCCTCAATGCGCGGAAAGCAGAAGACGCATTTCTCGGACTTGCCGGTCCTCCAGTTGTAATAGATTTTCTTGTACGGACAGGCCGACACGCACATCCGCCATCCCCGACACTTCTCCTGGTCGATGAGGACGATGCCGTCCTCCTCGCGCTTGTAGATCGCGCCCGAGGGGCAGGCGGCGACGCAGGTCGGATTGAGGCAGTGCTCGCACAGCCGCGGCAGGTACATCATGAAGGTGCGCTCGAAGGCGCCATAGACCTCCTTCTCGACGGCCGCGAAATTGCTGTCCCGCGAGCGCTTGGCGAATTCGCCGCCGAGGATTTCCTCCCAGTTGGGGCCCCATTCGATCTTTTCCATGCGCTCGCCGGTGATCGCCGAGCGCGGTCGCGCTGTGGGCATCGTCCTGGCGCGCGGACTCTTCTGCAGATGGTCATAATCGAAGGTGAAGGGCTCGTAGAAATCATCGATTTCCGGCAGATGCGGATTGCCGAAGATCCTGGCAAGACTGGCAAGCTTGCCACCCTGCCGCGGGCGCAGCCGGCCGCTTTTCTCGCGCCTCCAGCCGCCTTGCCAGCGCTCCTGGTTTTCCCACTCCTTGGGATAGCCGATGCCGGGTTTGGTCTCGACATTGTTGAACCAGGCGTATTCGACGCCCTCACGGCTGGTCCAGACGTTCTTGCACGTCACCGAGCAGGTGTGGCAGCCGATGCACTTGTCGAGATTGAGCACCATGCCGATCTGCGCGCGGATTTTCATGGCCGTCTCCTTGCTGCCGGGTCAGACACGGTTCGCCGCCGGCGCGACGCCCTCGTCGAGCCAGTCGACGGCGGAAAGCTTGCGCACGATCACGAACTCATCGCGGTTCGATCCCACTGTGCCGTAATAGTTGAAACCGTAGGCCTGCTGCGCATAGCCGCCGATCATGTGCGTCGGCTTGAGCACGGCACGGGTGACCGAATTGTGGATGCCGCCGCGCTGACCGGTGAGGGGGCTGCCGGGCATGTTGATGATCTTTTCCTGTGCATGATACATGAACAGCGTCCCCGGCTTGATGCGCTGCGAGACCACGGCGCGGGCCACCAGCGCGCCATTGACGTTGAACACCTCGACCCAGTCATTGTCGGCAACCCCGGCAACCTTGGCGTCCTCCTCGGACATCCACACGATCGGCCCGCCGCGCGAAAGCGTGAGCATCAGCAGATTGTCCGAATAGGTCGAGTGGATGCCCCATTTCTGGTGCGGCGTGATGAAGTTGAGAACGACATGGGGCGCGCTCTCGGTGCGCTCCAGCATGGGCGCGACGGTGCGGGTATCGATCGGCGGGCGATAGCCGACGAAGGCTTCGCCGAAGGCCCGCATCCAGGGATGGTCCTGATAGAGCTGCTGACGGCCGGTGAGCGTACGCCAGGGGATGCGCTCATGGACGTTGGTATAGGAGGCGGTGTAACAGACCTCCTCGGAATCGATGCCCGACCAGATCGGTGAGGTGATGATCTTTCGCGGCTGCGCCTGCAGGTCGCGGAAGCGCAGCTTCTCCTCCTCGCGTGGCAGGGCGAGATGGCTGTGGTCGCGTCCGGTGGCCTTCGCGAGCGCGCGCCAGGATTTGACGGCGACCGCGCCGTTGGTCTCGGGCGCCAATGTGAGAATGGCCTCGGCGGCATCGATGTCGCTCTCGATGCGCGCGCCGCTGGTCTCCCCCGAGACGCCGTTCAGCTCCTTGAGAAAGGCGACCTCCTCCGCGGTTTTCCAGGCGATGCCCTTGCCGCCATTGCCGAGCGTCTCCATGAGCGGACCGAGGGAGGTGAAGCGCGCATAGACCGCGGGATAGTCGCGTTCGACGACGGTGATCTGGGGCATCGTCTTGCCGGGCTCGGGGGCGCACTCGCCCGCCTTCCAGTCCCGCACCCCGTCGGCTTGCCCGAGCTCGCCCGGCGTGTCGTGGAGCAGCGGCGTCAGCACCACATCCTCCTCGACGCCGAGCACGCCCGGTGCGAGCTCGGAAAACTTGCGCGCGATCCCCTTGAAGATCTCCCAGTCCGAGCGCGATTCGAAGACCGGATCGACGGCCGCCGAGAGCGGATGGATGAAGGGGTGCATGTCCGAGGTGTTGAGGTCGTTCTTCTCGTACCAGCTCGCGGTGGGCAGCACAATGTCGGAATAAATGCAGGTCGTGGACATGCGGAAATCGAGGGTGACAAGGAGGTCGAGCTTGCCCTCCGGGGCCTCCTCGTGCCAAGCGACCTCGCGTGGCCGCGCCGCGCCCTCGGCGCCCAGGTCCTTGCCCTGCACGCCGTGGCTCGTGCCGAGCAGGTGCTTGAGAAAATATTCGTGCCCCTTGCCCGAGGAGCCGAGAAGATTGGAGCGCCAGACGAAGAGGTTGCGCGGCCAGTTGTCAGGATGATCGGGATCTTCGCAGGCCATCCTGAGTGCGCCGCTCTTCAGCCCCTCGACGACATGCGTCTTGATGTCGCGACCGGCCGCGCGCGCCGCCCTGGCGACCGCGAGCGGGTTGCTCTGGAGCTGCGGCGCGCTCGGCAGCCAGCCCATGCGTTCGGCGCGGACATTGAAGTCGATGAGTGCGCCCTGCATGGCCTCGCCATCGGCGAGCGGCGAGAGGATCTCGTCGACCTTGAGCGTCTCGTAGCGCCACTGGTCGGTGTGGGCGTACCAGAAGCTGGTGGAATTCTGTTGCCGCGGCGGGCGCGACCAGTCGAGTGCGAAGGCGAGCGGCAGCCAGCCGGTCTGGGGACGCAGTTTTTCCTGGCCGACATAATGCGCCCAGCCGCCGCCCGACTGACCGACGCAGCCGGTGAGCACCAGGAGATGGATGATCCCCCGGTAGTTCATGTCCCTATGGTACCAGTGATTGAGTCCGGCACCCACGATCACCATCGAGCGCCCTTGCGTCTTTTCCGCATTGCGTGCGAATTCGCGTGCCGTGGCGATGATGTGATCGGCCGGCACGCCGGTGATCCGCTCCGCCCAGGCAGGCGTATAGGGGACGTTTTCGTCAAAGCCTTTCGCCACATGCTCGCCGCCGAATCCGCGGTCGAGGCCGTAATTGGCGAGCAGCAGGTCGAAGACGGTGGCGATGCGCAGGCGCCGGCCGTTCCGGCACGTCAGCTCCCTGACCGGCACCCGGCGCTCGAGGATGTCGGGATGATCGGTGCCGGGAAAGGCGGGGTGGCGGCTGTGTCCGAAATAGGGAAAGGCGACGGTCGCCACCGCGTCATGGGCACCGTCGGCGGCGAGGCTCAGTCTGAGGCGAACGTCGCGACCCTGCCCGTCCTTTTCCTCCAGATTCCACTTGCCGTCCTCGCCCCAGCGGAAGCCGATGGCGCCGCGCGGGGCGACGAGATCGCCGCTCGTCTCGTCGATGGCGACCGTTTTCCAGTCGGGATTATTGGCCTCGCCGAGCGCATCATCGAGGTCCCCGGCGCGCAGCAATTTGCCCGGCACCAGCCGGCCGTCGCGCTCTTCGAGCACAACCAGCATCGGCAGGTCGGTGTAGCGCCGCGCATAGTCCGTAAAATAGGGCACCTCGCGCTCGAGATGGAATTCCCGCAGGATCACATGCCCCATGGCGAGCGCAAGCGCGGCATCTGTGCCCTGGCGGGGCGAGAGCCACAGATCGGCGAATTTGGCGGCCTCGGAATAGTCGGGCGAGACGACCACCGTCTTCATGCCCCGGTAGCGTGCTTCGGTATAGAAATGCGCATCCGGCGTGCGCGTCTGGGGCACGTTCGAGCCCCACAGCATGACGAAGCCGGCATTGTACCAGTCCGCGCTTTCGGGCACGTCGGTCTGCTCGCCCCAGGTCATGGGCGAGGCCGGCGGCAGGTCGCAATACCAGTCGTAGAATGACATCGCGACGCCGCCAAGAAGCGAGAGATAGCGTGTGCCGGCGGCATAGGAGACCATCGACATTGCCGGAATCGGGGAGAAACCGACGATGCGATCGGGGCCATGGCGGCGGATGGTGTGGATATTGGCGGCGGCGATGATCTCCTCCACCTCGTCCCAGCGCGCCCGCACGAATCCGCCACGCCCGCGGGCACGCGTGTAGGATGCCCGCTTGTCGGGATCGCCGACGATCGACGCCCACGCCTCGACCGGCGATTTGCCGGCGGTGCGCGCCGCGCGCCACAAGGCGACCAGCTCCTTGCGCACCAGCGGATGCTTCAGCCGCGCCGGGGAATAGAGGTACCAGCTGTAGCTCGCCCCGCGCGCACAGCCGCGCGGTTCGTGATTG
>JBHHTO010000100.1:0-8358 GCA_046753425.1 Rhodothalassiaceae bacterium
GCCTCGGCCTCGATGGTCTTGCCGTCCGGCGTCATCAGCACCGAGGTCATGAGCCCGAGCGAGCCGAAGCCCTGCGCCACGGTGTCCGACTGCACGTCACCGTCATAGTTCTTGCAGGCCCACAGGAAGCCGCCATGCCATTTGAGCGCCGCCGCCACCATGTCGTCGATCAGGCGATGCTCGTAAGTGAGCCCCCTGGCCGCGAACCTGTCCCGGAATTCGGCATCGAAGATCTCCTGGAAGAGGTCCTTGAAGCGGCCGTCATAGGCCTTGAGGATCGTGTTCTTGGTCGAGAGATAGACCGGAAAGCCGCGATCGAGCGCATAATTGAAGCAGGCACGGGCGAAGTCGCGGATCGAGGAATCGAGATTGTACATCCCCATCGCGACGCCGGGTCCGGGGAACTCGAATACCTCGACCTCCATTGGCTCGCCGCCGTCCTTTGGCGCGAAGCGCATGGTGAGACGCCCGGCCCCGGGAACGCGAAAATCGGTCGCCTTGTACTGGTCGCCGAAAGCATGACGGCCGATGATGATCGGCTTCGTCCAGCCGGGCACGAGGCGTGGCACGTTACTGATGATGATCGGCTCGCGGAAGACGGTGCCGCCGAGAATATTGCGGATGGTGCCGTTCGGTGAGCGCCACATCTTCTTGAGCCCGAACTCCTCGACCCGCGCCTCGTCGGGCGTGATCGTCGCGCACTTGACGCCGACACCGTATTTCCTGATCGCTTCCGCCGCCTCGACGGTGATGCGGTCGTCGGTCTCGTCACGCTTCTGGATCGAGAGGTCGTAATATTCCAGATCGACATCGAGATAGGGCAGGATCAGCCGCTCGCGGATCCACTTCCAGATGATGCGCGTCATCTCGTCGCCGTCGAGCTCGACGATCGGATTCTTTACCTTGATCTTGGCCATATGGGGTCCTCGATTGCGTTTCGGACAGTGTGGAGGGCCGGTTTGCGGGAGCTGCAGCGGACGCTCCGGGCAGCCCGGCGAAATGCGCGGCGCACCCTATCCCAAGTGATCCATGAAAAAAAGGCCGTGCGTGATCAGAACAGGTCGGGATGCGCGGCTTGCCGCGGCCGCTCGGAGACGAGCAGAATCTTGAAGACCTCTTCGAGCGAATCCGCAACCGAAAACAGGCGCGCGCTCTCCGCGCCCGCAAAGCCCTCGCGGATGACGTGATCGATGAGGCCAAGCAGGGGATCCCAGTAGCCGGCGTCATTGAGCAGGATGATCGGCCGGTCATGCAGGTCGAGCTGCGACCAGGTGGTCACCTCGATGAACTCGTCGAGCGTGCCGAGCCCGCCCGGCAGCACGAGGAAGGCATCGGAGCGATCGAACATCATGCGCTTGCGCGTGTGCATGTCGGGCACCACATGAAGTTCGCTCAGGCCCTGTTGCGAGACCTCGATCTCGTCGAGGTGGCCGGGAATGATGCCAATCACCCGCCCGCCGGCGGCGAGTGCGGAGCGCGCGACGACGCCCATCAGCCCGACCTGGCCGCCGCCATAGACGAGGGTGAGGCCGGCTGCCGCGATGGCGCCACCGACGGCTTCGGCCAGAGCCCGATATCGGGGCGACGCGCCGAATCGCGAACCGCAATAGACACAGATGGATCGAACCTTGCTCATCTCTTCTCCCTGCTTGCGGCGCCCGTCACCGGCCTGCGGTCCGGAGCGGCCATGGCCCGGTGCCATGGCTGAGAATGCATCCTGGGTCTTTGACAATTGGTGAAATTTGTCTCCGCAGGATACGACTTTGATGTGACAGATCGACGATGACGGTGTATCAGGCCACAGATCGCGCACAATTCAAGACCATATTGGGTCAAAGTTCGGAAAAAGAGTTCACTTTGCCGGCCGACCGCCCATCGCTGGAAGATCCTTTCGAGGTGCCGCCTCCGAAGCGGCCCTATCTGCCGGTCATCGCGCTGGTGCTTGCGGTCGCAGCCATTGTGCTCCTCGCCATCATTAATCTGCGGGGAGGCGGCGAGGCGCCGCGCGCGCCGGTCGAGCCGGGGTCGGCCGCGACGCCGTCCGCGGTGACCGCACCGCAGGTGCCGAGCTTTGATGTCGTGCGCATTTCACGGGGTGGCACCGGCGTTCTCGCCGGTCGTGCCGCCCCGGACAGCCTCGTCCGGCTGCTGGTCGACAGCCGGCCGGTGAGCAATGTGCGGGCCGACCGCAATGGCGAGTGGGTGATGATCCTTGAGGAGCCGCTGGCGCCGGGAACGGTGGAGCTGTCCCTGACGGCTCAGCGCGACGGCGAGCCGGCGATCGGATCGAAGGACGTCGTCGTTGTATCCCTGCCCGATCGCCCAGAGAACGAGCGCTTTGCGGAACCGGCGAGCGAGGGCGTGGTGGCCGTGCTGACGCCGCGTGATGGCAGCGGCGGCAGCCGCGTCATGCAGAAGCCCGGCTATGCGGCGCCGGGCGAGGTCGGGGACAGTCTGGCGGTCGATACCATCGACTATGGCGGCAACGGCCGGACCGTCTTCTCCGGCCGGGCCCTGCCGCGCAGCATCCTGCGGGTCTATCTTGACACTGCGTTTATTGGTGAGACCAGGACGAATGACGACGGACGCTGGCAGATCGCAAGCGAGCGCCCGCTGGAAGAGGGACAGCATAGCCTGCGCATCGATCAGGTGATCAGCGACGGCAAGGTCATGCTGCGCATCACCCAGCCCTTCGCCGCCGGCCAGGCGCTCGATCCCTCGGCGGCGCAGAATCGTGTCATCGTCCAGCCCGGCAACACGCTGTGGGCCATCGCGCGCCAGCTTTATGGACGCGGTGTCCGCTACACGCTCATCTTTCAGGAGAACAGCGAGCAGATCGCCGATCCCGACCTCATCTATCCCGGCCAGGTGTTCCGTCTGCCCGAGGCCGCGAAGAGCGATGGCGGCGAGGCCGGCAACAGGGGGGATTGAGTCTGTCGCGCATGCTTTTCTCGCACGCCGTGCTGCGCTAGTCTCCGCCGCATCATGAGCCAGCAGTTCCGTATCGGCATTCTCGGTGCATCGGGCTATACGGGGGCGGACCTCGTTCGCATCCTCGCTGCCCATCCGCATGTCGAGATCGCCCTTCTGACCGCCGAACGCCACCGCGACCGGCCGCTTGGCGCCGTCTTTCCGCATCTTGCGCATCTCGATCTGCCGGCCCTCATCTCGCTCGACGAGGTCGAGTGGCCGGCGCTCGATCTCGACCTCGTCTTCTGCGCCCTGCCGCACGCGACGACGCAGGAGGTGGTCAAGGGGCTGATGCACGCGACCGGGCACAGTCTTCTCGACGAACTTCTCATAGAACGCCGGGAAGACCTTGTTGCCGCAGTGGAAAAGGATATTCGCGTTATCGATCTGTCGGCGGATTTCCGGCTGCGCGACCCGGCGGTCTACGAGGCCTGGTACGAGCGCCCGCACCAGGCGCCGGAATTGCAGCCGGCCGCCGTCTACGGGCTGCCGGAATTCTACCGCGAGCAGATCGCGAAGGCGATGCTGGTCGCCTGCCCGGGATGCTATCCGACGGCGGCGCTGCTCTCGCTGCTGCCGCTTCTCGAGGCGGGTCTCGTCGCGCCCGACGAGGTGATCATCGACGCCAAGTCCGGGGTCTCGGGCGCCGGGCGTAGTCTCAAGGAACAGATGCTCTTTTGTGAGGTGGCTGAGGCCATCCATCCCTATTCCGTGGGGCGACACCGTCACATGCCCGAGATCGAGCAGGAGCTTGCACGGGTGGCAAAAGGCCCGGTCGGCGTCAGCTTCACGCCGCATCTCGTCCCCATGAACCGCGGCGAGCTCGAGACCATCTATGTGCGCCTCGCTGCGGGAATGACGGCGGCCGACCTGCGGGCCCGTCTTCTTGCCCGCTACGCCGATGAGCCCTTTATCCGCGTGCTGCCGGAAGGAGTGGTGCCGGCGACGCGCCATGTGCGCGGCTCGAACTTCTGCGATCTCAATGTCTTTCCGGACCGTATCGCCGGCCGCGCCATCGTCATCGCGGCGATCGACAATCTGGTCAAGGGCTCGGCGGGCCAGGCGATCCAGAACATGAATCTCATGCTCGGTCTCGCCGAGACCACGGGCCTCGACGCGATCCCGGTGTTCCCATGAGCGCGGGGGACGGCATGGAAATCGGCGGTGGCACACTCTACGCCTATCGCGGAACGCTGCCCACCCTCGGCCGCGATGTCTTCATCGCGCCCGGCGCACGCGTCATCGGCGATGTCGCCATCGGCGACCGCTCCTCGATCTGGTTCAACTGCGTCGTGCGCGGCGACGTCAACCGCATCCGCATCGGCACGGGCAGCAACATCCAGGACGGCTCTGTCGTCCATGTCACCCACGACAAGTGGGAGACGGTGATCGGCGACCATGTGCTGATCGGGCATATGGCGATGATTCATGGCTGCACCATCGAGGACCACGCCTTCGTCGGTCTCGGCGCGGTGGTCATGGACGGCTGTGTCATCGAGAGCGACGGCATGCTCGCGGCGGGTGCGCTGCTGCCACCCGGCAAGCGGATCGGCCCGGGCGAGCTCTGGGTGGGGCGGCCGGCGCGTCTTGCACGCCGGCTCGGCGAGGACGAGATCGCCATGCAGCGCATGGGCGCACCCTATTATGCCGAGCTGGCGGGGGAGTATCTCCGGGCCGCCCGCACACGCTGACGGAAGCGTCCGGTGTCCACCCGCGAGCTCAGCCATTGTGCGGAGGCGGTACGCCGTCTCGACCGGGATCGCTGGCTGACGCTCCTTTTCGCCCATCCTGGAGACCGGGAAGCGCTTGCCGCGCTCTATGCCTTCAACCAGGAAATCGCCCGTGTGCGCGACCGGGTGAGCGAGCCGATGCTCGGTGCCATTCGTCTCGAATGGTGGCGCGAGAGCCTGCGCGGGAGCGGTGCGGGAGCGGTGCGGCGGCATCCCGTCGTCGAGGCGCTTGCCGTCGCCATCGCCGCGCGCGACCTGCCCGAGGAGGAGCTGCTGGCGCTGGTCGACGCGCGGGAGCAGGATCTCGACGGGGAGGGGTTCCGAAATCTCAACGACCTCGTCGCCTATTGCGAGGCCACCGGTGGCGGGCTCAGCCGGCTTGCGGCGCGGGTCTGCGGCGCCGTGTCGGCCGAGGTGCTCGATGCGGCGACGGCGGTCGGAACCGGCTGGGCACTGACCGGGCTCCTGCGGGCTCTCGCCTTCGAGGCGGCACAGCGGCGCACCGTCCTGCCCGGCGCGGTCCTGGCACGGGCGGGGCTCGCGCGGGGGGCGCTGTTCCGCGGCTCCTTTCCCGAGCCGCTGCGGCCGGTTGCCGCCGACATGGCCGACCGCGCACGGCAGGCATTCGTTGCGGCTCGCCGGGCACGGCGCCACATTCCGCCGCGGGCGCGCAACGGATTCCTTCTCGCGACCCTCGCCAGCGACTATCTGCGGCGGCTCGCGCGGGCCGGCAATGACCCCTTCCGCGCCGCCTTCGAGCGCGGCATTGTCGGCCGCCGGATGCGTGTCCTCTGGGCAGCCTTGCGCGCCCGCTACTAGGAATCCGTGACGAGGCGGCCGCAGGCGCCGGAAAACAGCGCGCCGTCGATCAATCCGGCGATGGCGGCGATGTCCGCGGCGAGAGCGCGGTCCTGATGGAGCGGCGGCACCAGGGCGCGAATGGCGTCATGGACCGGCTGCAGCGCCGGGCCGGTCCCGAGCGGGGTGTGGAAATCGATCCCCTGTGCCGCCGCGAGCAGTTCGATCGCGATCACCTGCCGGGCATTGGCGGCGATGGTGCCGGTGCGGCGCGCGGCGTGCGTCGCCATCGAGACATGGTCCTCGTGATTGGCCGAGGTGGGGATCGAATCGACGCTCGCCGGATGCGCCAGCATGCGGTTCTCGGCGACCAGCGCCGCCGCTGTCACCTGAGCGATCATGAAGCCGGAATTGACGCCGTTGTCGGCGACGAGAAAGGCGGGCAGGCCGCTCATCTTGGGGTCGACAAGAAGCGCGACCCGACGCTCGGACAGGGCCGCCACCTCGCTCAGCGCGTTGGCCATCATGTCGGCGGCGAAGGCCACCGGCTCGGCGTGGAAGTTGCCACCCGAGAGCGCGTCGTCCGCATCGGCGAAGATGAGCGGATTGTCGGTCGCCGCATTGGCCTCGGTGCGCAGCGTCGCGGCCGCCGTCCGCAGGACATCGAGGGCGGCGCCCATGACCTGCGGCATGCAACGCAAGGAATAGGGGTCCTGGACCTTGTCGCAGGCGGCGTGCGACGCGCGGATCGCACTGTCCGCGATCAGTTGGCGCAGGATGGCGGCGACGGCGATCTGCCCGGCATGGCCGCGCGCCGCATGGATGCGGGCATCGAAGGGGACATCACTGCCCTTGAGCGCGTCGAGCGACAGCGCGCCGGCGACCAGCGCCGCGGCGAAGACCTGCTCGGCGCGGAACAGCGCATCGAGCGCGAGGGCGGTCGAAACCTGCGTGCCGTTGAGCAGCGCCAGTCCCTCCCTGGGACCGAGCGCGAGCGGCTCAAGGCCCGCTGCGGCAAGGGCGTCGCGGGCGTCCGACCGCCGCCCCGCAACCGCCATCTCGCCCTCACCGATGAGCGCGGCCGCGAGATGGGCGAGGGGGGCGAGATCACCCGAGGCGCCGACCGAACCCTGGGACGGGATGAGCGGCAGGATGCCGGCCTCGAGCAGGCGCAGAAGATGCCGCACGATGACCGGGCGCACGCCCGACAGCCCGCGCCCGAGTGCGATCACCTTGAGCGCCAGAACGAGCCGCACGACGGGGTCGGGAAGCGGCTCACCGACACCGCAGCAGTGCGAGAGCACGAGATTGCGCTGCAGCTCGGCAAGGCGCTCCTCGGAAATGCGCCTCTGCGCAAGCAGGCCGAAGCCGGTGTTGACACCATAGACAGTGCGTCCAGAGCCGAGGATGCGGGCGATCGCCCCTGCCGAATCCGCCATTGCGCGCTCGCTCTCCGGAGCCAGCGCCAGAGCCGTCGCGGCGCCGGCCCAGACGGCCCGCAATTCGGCCAGCGTCACCGTCCCCGGCGACAGCGTCAGCCCTGGCGTCCCGGGCATCAGCCGTCGTTCCCGATCATCGGGAGATCGAGCCCGTGCGCCCGGGCACAGGCGATGGCCGTCTCATAGCCCGCATCGGCATGGCGCATGACGCCGCTTGCCGGATCGTTCCACAGCACGCGCGCGATCCTTCGCGCGGCATCGTCGCTGCCGTCGCAGACGACGACCTGCCCGGCATGCTGCGAATAGCCCATGCCGACGCCGCCGCCGTGATGGAAGGAGACCCAGGTCGCGCCCGAGGCGGTGTTGAGGAGCGCATTGAGGATCGGCCAGTCGGAGACCGCGTCCGAGCCGTCGCGCATCGCCTCGGTCTCGCGGTTCGGGCTCGCCACCGAGCCCGCATCGAGATGGTCGCGTCCGATCACCACCGGAGCCTTGAGCGCGCCTTTCGCCACCATCTCGTTGAAGGCGAGGCCGAGGCGGTGGCGGTCGCCGAGACCGACCCAGCAGATGCGTGCCGGCAGGCCCTGAAAGGCGATGCGCGCGCGCGCCATGTCGAGCCAGTTGTGCAGGTGCCGGTCGTCGGGCATCAGCTCCTTCACCTTCTCGTCCGTGCGGTGGATGTCCTCGGGATCACCCGACAGTGCCGCCCAGCGGAAGGGCCCGACGCCACGGCAGAAGAGGGGACGGATGAAGGCCGGCACGAAGCCGGGGAAGGCGAAGGCGTCGGCGACGCCCTCGTTCTTTGCCACCTGCCGGATGTTGTTGCCGTAGTCGAAGACGGGAATCCCTTCCCGATGGAAGGCGAGCATGGCCTCGACATGACGCACGATCGAGGCTCGCGCCGCCGTCTCGACCGCGGCGGGATCGCTCTCCTGCCGCTCGAGCCAGGTCTCGACGTCCCAGCCGAGGGGCAGATAGCCGTGCGCCGGATCGTGGGCCGAGGTCTGGTCGGTAACCGCGTCGGGGCGCACGCCGCGACGCACCAGTTCCGGCAGGACTTCCGCCGCGTTGCCGAGCAGTCCCACCGAGACCGCGCGCCGGTTCGCGGTTGCCTCTTCGATGATCCCGAGCGCCTCGTCGAGACTTTCCGTCGCGCGATCGAGATAGCGGGTGGCGAGCCGCTTCTCGATCCGCCTGCGCTGGCACTCGATGGCAAGGCAGGAGGCGCCGGCCATGACCGCGGCCAGCGGCTGGGCGCCGCCCATGCCGCCGAGCCCGGCGGTCAGGATCCAGCGCCCCGCAAGATCGCCGCCATAATGCTGGCGGCCCATCTCGGCAAAGGTCTCGTAGGTGCCCTGGACGATGCCCTGGCTGCCGATATAGATCCACGAGCCGGCGGTCATCTGGCCGTACATCATCAG
>JBHHTO010000101.1:0-8288 GCA_046753425.1 Rhodothalassiaceae bacterium
GGAAGACCGAGGACAGGCGGTCGAAGGTGATGCTGCCATCCGGTTTCGGATAGTCGATGGGCTCGAACGCCTTCGCCGGTCGCGTCGCTTCATGATCGGCGCGGCCGTGACGCAGGGTCCAGGGGATGAGAAAGCCGAGTCCCAGCGCATGGAGCCACATGTCGATACCGGAATAGACCGTGCCCCAGGCGATGCCGAACCTGTTCAGCGCCGGACGCGCATTGCGCACCTTGTTGAGCTCTTTCCAGACATAGGAATCGCGGAGTGCGGCTGGATAGCCGGTCAGCTCGTCGCCACCCGCCTCGCCGTCGAGAATCTTCGCCGCCGCCGCCTCGGCCGCCAGCATGCCGCTCTTCATCGCATTGTGCGAGCCCTTGATGCGCGGCACATTGACGAAGCCGGCACTGCAGCCGATGAGCGCCCCGCCCGGAAAGACGAGCTTGGGGATCGACTGCAGCCCGCCCTCGTTGATCACCCGTGCGCCATAGCAGACACGCCGGCCGCCCTCGATCACCTCGCGGATCGCCGGATGCAGCTTCCAGCGCTGCATCTCCGCAAAGGGCGAGACATAGGGGTTCTCATAATCGAGCGCGACGACGAAGCCGAGCGCCACCTGCCCATCCTCCTGGTGGTAGAGAAAACCGCCGCCCGCAACATCCTCCAGTGGCCAGCCCTGGGTATGGATGACGGTGCCCGGACGATGCTTTTCCGGCGCCACATCCCACAGCTCCTTGACGCCGAGTGCAAAGGTCTGCGGCTCGACGCCGGCGCGCAGGTCGAAGGTCTCGAACAGACGCTTGGTCAACGACCCGCGCGCACCCTCGGCAAAGAAGGTATATTTGCCGAGCAGCTCGACACCGGGCGTATAGCTGGGCTTCTTCGCGCCGTCGCGGGCGATTCCCATGTCACCGGTGGCCACCCCGCGCACCGCGCCGCTCTCATCATGGAGCACTTCGGCCGCCGCAAAGCCCGGAAAGATCTCGACCCCGAGCCGTTCCGCCTCCGCCGCCAGCCAGCGACAGAGATTGCCCAGGCTGCCGGTATAGCAGCCCCTGTTGTGAAGAAAGGGCGGCAACAGGAAATGCGGCATCGGGAAGGCGCGTTTCTGGCTCAGGAACAGGTGCCGGTTGACGGTGACCGGGACCCTGAGCGGACAGTCCTCGCGGTCGCGCCAGTCGGGGATCAGCTCATCGAGCGCGACCGGATCGACCACTGCACCCGAGAGGATATGCGCCCCCACCTCGGAGCCCTTCTCGAGGACGCAGACGCTGATCTCGCCGCCCGCCTCCGCCGCAAGCTGCTTGAGCCTGATGGCGGCGGCGAGACCGGCCGGACCGGCGCCGACGATGACGATATCGAACTCCATCGATTCGCGTTCCATGCCCGCATTCCCTTCCCGGATACGCCGATATCCGACCTGCGGCGGGCTGCCGCCGGTCACATCCTGCTTATGCCCCCATCGCGCGCATGGCGTCAAACGCATCGCCGCGCCCTTGGGCGTGTCTGCGCCGGCAATCCGGCAATAGTGACATCGGGGCCCGCAACATGCTAACGGCCGTTTCCGGGAAACGACACGGTGGTGCAAGGATGGCAGCAATGCGGGACCAGGGCACGGCGAGCGGGACGATGGGCCCGGCGGCCCTTCTTGCCTGGTACGAACGCGCCGGCGTCGACGAAGCCATCGGCGAGAGCCCGGTCGACCGCTTCGCCCGTCCGGCCATGCCCCCGCCACCGGCCGCAAGGGTTGCTGCGGCCGCGCCGCATGGACCGGCACCGCGTCCGGCCGGAACGACGGTGCGCGCGGTGACGGCGCCAGCGGCCCTGAGCGAGGAAGCGGCCGCCCGTGCCGCCGCCTGCACGACGCTCGACGAGTTGCGCGAGGCCATTGCCACCTTCGAGGGCTGCAGCCTCAAGCAGACCGCGATGAACACGGTGTTCGCGGATGGCGTCCCCGGTGCTCCGGTGATGCTGGTGGGCGAGGCCCCCGGCGCCGACGAGGACCGCCAGGGCAAGCCCTTCGTCGGCGCCGCCGGTCGCCTTCTCGACCGCATGCTTGCCAGCATCGGGCTCGACCGGCGCAGAAACGCCTATATCAGCAACATCCTGCCCTGGCGCCCGCCCGGCAACCGCAAGCCGACACCGGTCGAGACCGCGCTCTGCCTGCCCTTCATCAGGCGCCATATCGCGCTCGCCCGGCCGCAGATTCTGGTGCTTCTCGGCGGCACCGCCGCGACGGCGCTGCTCGAAACCACGCAAGGCATCACGCGCCTGCGCGGCCGCTGGACGCGGTTCGAGAACGGCGCCATCGCGCTTGACTGCCTGCCCATGTTCCATCCCGCCTATCTGCTGCGGAGCCCGCAGGCGAAGGCACAGGCGTGGCAGGATCTTCTCGCGCTTGAAAGCTTTCTGAGGGAGCGGGGCTGAGATGCGGCGCGGGCTTCTTCTTGCGGCAGCACTCGCCGCCCTCTTGCCGGCAGCCTCGCCGACATGGGCCGCCGATGTGCCCCGGCCCGCCAGCGCTGTGGCCTCGCCGGAGGCCGCGGTCGCGCTCCCTGCCGTCCTGTCGCCCACCGATCGTGAGCGCTATCGCCGCATCTTCGCGCTCCAGCAGGAGGGGAAGTGGAAAGAGGCGGACAGGCTCATCGGAGAACTCGAGGACGACCTGCTGCTCGGCCATGTCCTCTATCAGCGCTACATGCACCCCACCGCCTACCGCTCGCGCTATCGCGAGCTCAAGGCGTGGCTCACAAAATATCGCGACCATCCTGGTGCGACGCGCGTCTACCGGCTCGCCAGGCGGCGTCAGGGGAACGCCGCGCCGCCACCCCATCCGCTCCCCGTTCGCGGCATCGTCGCCGTTGCCGCCGATGGCTACAGTGCGCCCAAGCCGCCGCGGCGCTCGCAAGCCGAGGCGCGCAGCGTCGCCAACTTTCGACATATCGTCGAACGCGAGCTTCGTCGGCAGCGCCCGGGGCGGGCGGAGAAACGCTACTGGGCGATGGAACGGGTCAAGCTGCTCGCCCCCTTCGAGGCGGCGGAAACGCTCGGTGCCATCGCCGAATCCTATTTTTTCCTGGGCAACGACGAAAAGGCCCGTGCGCTTGGCATGATCGCGTCGGACCTCGCTCCGGAGACCGCTGACACGGCCAACTGGACGGGAGGACTTGCGGCCTGGCGCCTTGGCGATTGCGGCACCGCCATGCGGCTGTTCGCGCGTCTTGCCGTCTCGCCGGGTGCCGGATCATGGCAGCGCGCGGCAGGCGGTTTCTGGGCAGCGCGGGCGGCGTTGCTCTGCCACGCCCCGGAGCGGGTCGAGGGCTTTCTCCAGTCGGCGGCGGCTGAGAGCGAGACCTTCTACGGCATCCTCGCCGCGCGCCAGCTCGGGCTTGCCCTCGACTATGACTGGCGCCCGCCCGGCCTTGCCTCCGATGCTCTCGAACCCCTGCTCGCCTATCCCGGCGTGCGGCGCGCCATGGCCCTTGTCGAGGTCGGCGAGAGCTTCCGTGCCGACGCCGAGCTTCGCCTCGTGCTCGGGCGCAGCAAGCGCAGCGACTGGCGGGCGCTGTCGGCACTCGCCGCAGCCCTCAGGCTGCCGGCGAGCCAGCTTCGCGTCGCCCGCGCCATGGCCGATGCCGACTTGCCGGCGGCGATGCGTTATCCGCTGCCCGACTGGACACCGGAGGGCGGATTCCGCATCGATCGCGCCCTGCTCTTCGCCGTCATTCGCCAGGAATCGGAATTTTCCGCGCGTGCGCGCAGCCATGTCGGCGCCTCGGGACTGATGCAGCTCATGCCGGCAACGGCCAGCTATCTGACCGGCGACCGCTCACTGCGCTGGCAACGGAGCCGGCTTTACGAGCCCGAGTTCAACATGGCGCTGGGACAGAGCTATATCGCCCATCTGGCCGAGCTCGAGGTCTGCGAGGGCAATCTCTTCATGATGGCGGTCGCCTATAATGCCGGACCGGGGAACCTCGCCCGCTGGCGCAAGCGGGTGAGCTACCGCAACGACCCGCTTCTGTTCATCGAGGCGATCCCGGCCCGTGAGACGCGCAATTTCGTCGAAAGGGTGATGACCAATCTGTGGCTCTACCGGATGCAACTGGGCCAGCCCGCCCCCAGCCTCGATGCCGTGGCCTCCGGCGCCTGGCCGCTTTATGAACGCCTCGATGACCTCGCACCCGCGGTTGCCGCCACCAGCGGCGCCGGCCAGAGGAGTCTTGCCGATGCCGGGGATTGACGAATCGCGCCCTTTCCGACCGCTCGGCATCGCCGTGCTCACGGTCTCGGACAGTCGCACGCCGAGCGAGGACCGCTCGGGCGACCTGCTCGCCGCCAGCATCGAGGCCGCCGGCCATCGCCTCGCCGCGCGGGCACTGGTGACCGACGACATCGCGCACATCCGGGCCGCGGTCCGGGCGTGGATCGCCGACCCGGACGTGGATGTCATCATCACGACCGGGGGCACCGGCGTCACCGGGCGTGACGTCACACCCGAAGCCGTCGAGGCGCTGTACGAGAAACCGATCCCCGGTTTCGGCGAACTGTTCCGGATGCTGAGCTACCGCACCATCGGCACCTCGACGGTCCAGTCGCGGGCGACAGCCGGCGTCGCCGGCGGCACCTATCTCTTCGCCCTGCCAGGCTCGCCCGGGGCTTGCCGCGATGCCTGGGAGATGATCCTCAAGGACCAGCTCGACATCCGTTTCCGGCCTTGCAATTTCGCCGAACTCCTGCCGCGCCTCCGGGAAGGTGAGCCGCAGGAGGCGCCGTCCTGACCGACGGTATGGCGGCGGCGTTCAGTTGTCGCGATGGACCTTTTCCATCCGCTCGTGGCGCTCCTGGGCCTCGAGTGTCATGGTCGCGATCGGGCGCGCGTCGAGCCGCTGCAGGCTGATCGGGTCGCCGGTGACCTCGCAATAGCCGTATTCGCCAAGCTCGATACGGTGCAAGGCAGCATCAATCTTGGCGATCAGCTTGCGCTGGCGATCACGGGTCCGGAGCTGGATCGACCAGTCCGTCTCCGACGACGCGCGGTCCGTGATATCCGGCTCCTTGAGACTTTCCTGCTGCAGGCTGGCGAGCGTCTCCTTCGATTCCCGCAGGATGTCCTCACGCCATTTGAGAAGCTTGCGCCGGAAATACTCGCGTTGGCGTTCGTTCATGAACTCCTCGTCGGGCGAGGGGCGGTAATCCGGTGGCAGGTCAATGCTCATACTGCGTATTCGCTCCCGCATGCGAAGGGCGGCTGCCGACTGTCGCCCGGAGGGCGGGCGGCGCCGGCGCGCGGGCTTTATAATGATTTCACCGGCAGGCGGCAAGCGCGAAGCCGTCACTCACCGCTTTCCAGTTTCGCGAGCTCGACCTCGGCCCGCAATTCGATGTCATCAAGAATGGAATCGAGCGCCGGATCGACGAATCCCTCGCGGCGACGGCGTGCGAGATCGGCAAGCTGGCGCAGCTTGCTCCGCGGAATGGCGCCCAACAGGATGCCGCGCCGCACATCCTCAAGAAGCGCCAGCATCTCCTCGGCCCGGGCCACGCCCTTCGAGCGACCGCTCGCGGCGTCCGGCGCCTCCTGAAGCGCGAGCAGGGCATCGACCGCGGCGACCGGCCCCACCGGTTGCGCTGCACGCGAGGCCAGAGCGGCGCCTGCCGCGTCGCCCGCGGAAAGCGCGTCGGTGAAGCCGGACGACCCGCTCTTCTTCTTGCCGGTCGCCTTGCGCGGCGCCGGTGCGTCGGTCTTGCCTGGTCCGCTGATCCGCATGGGCACAAACTACCGGCGCTCCCGGTAGAAGAGCAAGTCTTGCCCTGCGACCCGGTAAAAATGACCGCGGGACACGCGGGTCCACCGGCCCGCGTGGCAGAGAGACCGCCATTTTCCGCCTATCCGCATCTGGCACGATCTTCGCATCCTGGTTGGCAGAATGGCCGCGCGATCCGTGTCCATGCCAGATCGAGGTGTCTCAGACGATGATGATTCGCCCGTTTTTCCCCGCTCTCCTCCTCGCGTTCCTCGTTGCGGGCGCGCTACCGTCGCCCGCGCCTGCCGCCTCGCGGCTTAAGGACCTCGTCAGCATCGAGGGCGTGCGCGAGAACCAGCTCGTCGGCTATGGCCTCGTGGTCGGCCTCGACGGCACCGGCGACACCCTGCGCAATGCGCCCTTTACGCAGCAGAGCCTCGAGGCCATGCTCGAGCGTCTTGGCGTCAACACGCGGGATGCGACCAACATCAAGACCGACAATGTCGCCGCGGTGATGGTGACCGCTGACCTGCCGCCCTTCGCCCGCCAGGGCATGCGAATCGACGTCCAGGTGGCAACCATGGGTGACGCCGAAGACCTGCGCGGCGGCATCCTGCTCGTCACCCCGCTGCTCGGCGCCGACGGCGAAGTCTATGCCGTCGCCCAGGGGCCGATTGCGGTCGCCGGCTTCGCGGCCCAGGGTGCGGCCGGCAGCATCAGCCAGGGCGTGCCGACCTCGGGCCGCATCGCCAACGGGGCCATCGTCGAACGCGAAATTCCCTTCGACCTCGCCAGCGTCAACCGTATCCGGCTGGCATTGCGCAATCCCGACTTCACCACCGCGCAGCGGATCGCCACCGCGATAAACAGCCATCTCGGTGCCACTGTCGCGCGCATGACCGATCCGACCACGGTGGTGCTCGAACGGCCCGTCGACACCACCCTCAGCATGCCCGAGCTCCTGACCTCGATCGAGCAGGTGATGGTGGAGCCCGATGTGCCGGCCAAGGTGGTGATCGACGACCGCTCGGGCGTCATCGTCATGGGTGCCGAGGTACGCGTCAGCACGGTCGCCATCGCCCAGGGCAATCTCACCATCCGCATCACCGAGACGCCGGTCGTCTCGCAGCCGCCCGCGCTGTCCGAGCAGGGCCAGACGGCAGTCGTGCCGCGCACTCAGATCGATGTCGACACCGGCAAGGAGAACCGTCTCGGCATCGTCACCGAGAGCGTGACCCTGCAGGAGCTCGTCGACGGCCTCAACGCCCTCGGGGTCGGTCCGCGCGACATGATCTCGATCCTCCAGGCGATCAAGGCCGCCGGAGCGCTGCAGGCGGAAATCGAGGTGATGTGATGGACGCGGGCACACCTTCGCTGCCACCGGTCGATGCCTTCGCCGCACTCGAGGGCCACACCGGCGCCCGCCTGAAGGCGGCCCGCCACAGCCTCGAGACCGCAGCGAAAGCGGATGGGAGCACCCGCGAGCGGGCGATGCGCAAGGCGGCCGAGGACTTCGAGGCGGTCTTCCTCGGCCAGATGCTGCGCCCGATGTTCAAGGGCCTCGCGACCGACGGACTGTTCGGCGGCGGGCATGCGGAGGAGATCTACCGCTCGCTGCTCATCGACGAGATGGGCAGGAGCATTGCGAAATCAGGCGGTGTCGGCATCGCCGATGCGGTCTATCGGGAGCTTGTATCGATCCAGGAGGCGCAGCAATGACCGACAAGACGGAAGCCGTGGCCATGACAGAGAGGGGGCAAGACCTGCCGGCAGCGGTCGCCCATCTCATGGAGACGACAGCCGCCCTCAGGCGCCTGGTCGAGCGCGAGAATGCCCTCCTTGAAAGCCGCCGTCCGCACGAGACCAAGATCCTGCAGGGTGAGAAGCTGCGCCTGACCGAAGAGTATCGCGCCGCCCTCGCCCGCGTGCGCGCCGAGGAAGCGGCGCTGCTCGGCGAACAGGATTCGCCGGTCCGGCGCCAGCTCAAGGCCGCGACGGAGGCCTTTCGCGCCGAGCTCAAGCGGCACGCCCGCATCCTCATCCGGCTGAAGACGGTGACCGAGGGGATCGTGCGGGCGATTTCCGAGGAGGCGGTGCGCCAGCGCGGGGTGGTGTGCCGCTACGGCACCAATGCACGGGCCACGCAGGCGGTCGCCGGCCCTGCGGCCCTGTCGCTCGACCGCAAGATCTAACGCGTCGCAAATCCCGCGAGAATTTCCGCAAACCAGCGCGCGGCGACGAGCGCCGTCATGTCGCTCACATCGAGGCTCGGGTCGAACTCGGTGAGATCGACCGCGCGCACTTTCGGATGCATGGCGATCCGTCGTGCCGCTGCGAAGAAGTCCGCCACCGTGATACCGCCCGCCCGCGCGCCCGGCGCACCCGGTGCCTCATTGCGGGCGATGACGTCGATGTCGAAATCGACATAGATCGCTTCGGCAAGCTGTGCCAGCCGCGCAAGCTCCCTCTCGACGAGCGGCAAAAGACCGTCCCGTCGCACGTCGGCCATGGTGTGAATGGTGATGCCGGCCTCCTGTGCCCGCT
>JBHHTO010000102.1:0-8281 GCA_046753425.1 Rhodothalassiaceae bacterium
CGCGCGCCGGCCGCCATGCCGGACGCACCGGTCGGCTCGGCATTCTGAGCTTCAACGGCAACAAGATCGTGACCACCGGTGGCGGTGGCGCGGTGCTCACCGACGATGCGGCGCTGGCGGCCGAGCTGAGGGCGCTGGCGACGACGGCCAAGCGACCGCACCCCTTTCGCTATCATCACGACCGGGTCGCCTTCAATTATCGCCTGCCCAACCTCAATGCTGCGCTCGGCGTGGCGCAGCTTTCCGCCCTCGACGTGCTTCTCGCGCGCAAGGCAGCGCTTGCGGGCCGCTATCGCGAGGCCTTCGCCGACGTTCCGGGCGTGCGCTATCGTCCGCCGCCGGCCGGCACGCGAGCCAATCACTGGCTCAATGTCCTCGAGCTCGATGTGGCGACGATCGAGGCGCGCGATGCGCTGATCGCGGCCGCCCATGAGCGGGGTATCGGGATGCGGCCGGCGTGGGACCTGCTGCATCGCCTGCCGATGTACATGCGCTGTCCGCACGGCGGGCTCGAAGTCGCGGAAGAAGCCGAAATCCGGCTCGTGACCGCGCCCTCGAGCGCCTTTCTCGCCTGAGCCGCTTGCACCGCGGTCGGGCCTCATGCCAGTCTGAATCCCGGCGGACGATGTGGTGGCGGAGTGGTGATGGCGCTTGACCTCAGGCCCTATCAGCCCGGTGACGAGGATGCGATCCTGTCCCTCTTTGCGGCGAGTTTCGGCCGCGAGATGGGGCGCGACTACTGGATCTGGCGCTTTCGCGACAATCCTCTCGGCGGGCCATGGATCGAGCTCGCCTGGGATGGCGATCGACTGGCGGCGCATTATGCGGTCTCGCCGGCGGAACTGCTCGTCGGCGGCGAGCGGAAGAAGACCGCGCTCTCGATGACCACGATGACGCATCCCGACTATCGCGGACAGGATCTGTTCGGGCGGCTTGCCGATCAGCTCTATGGCCGGCTTGCGGCGGCCGGCTTCGCCGCCGTGTGGGGCTTTCCCAACCGTTACAGCCACCGTCTGTTCCTGCGCCGCCTCGAATGGGCCGACATCGGCGAGATCGCGACGCTCGCCCTCGATCCGGCGGCCTTGCGGGCGCCGCCGGCCGCTGGCTATCGGCTTGAGGATCTGGCAGAGCCCCCGTCGTCGCTCGACGCACTGGCGGCGGCGGAAGGCGTCGACGCCATCCGCCTGTCGCGACGCGCGCCGCTCATGGCATGGCGTCTCTTCGATCCGTCCGCCGGGGACTACAGTTGCCATCTCGTGCACGGCGACGCCGGGGTGCGCGGCTTTCTTGCAACGAAGCCCTATGGCCCGGACGCCCTCGATATCGTTGACCTTGTCGCCGCCGACGCCGAGGCACTTGCGGCGGCCATTGCGCTGGTCGCGTCGAGGGCCGCGGCGCGCGGTATCCGGCGCCTCAATTGCTGGATGTCGCTCCACCATCCCCTGCGCCCCGAGATGGAACGCCTCGGCTTCGTTCCCCGCGAGCCGGTGACGATGCTCGGCGCCCGCTGGTTCGGGGAGGCAAGCGGCGATCCTTTTGACCTGCGATCCTGGCGCCTGCCGATGATCGCTTCGGATGTCTTCTGAGCATGCGGGAGCCACTCTACCTTCTGACCGGCGCGCGATCGGAGCTCGACTATTATCTGAGCCTTTATGAGGCCGCCGAGGCTTCGCGACGGTTCGCGCCGGCCTTCATCGTCAGCGGCATGCACCTGTCGCGCCGCTTCGGCCACACGGTGGATGACATCGCACGCGACGGGCTGCGCATCGCCGGGCGCATCGACAATCTGGTCGAGGATACGGACGCACCGGCCGCGCGCGGCAAGTCTGCGGGGCGCCTGCTCGCCGGCCTCGCCGATCTGCTCGCCGCCTCGCCGCCTGCCTATCTCTGCTTCGTCGGTGATCGCGAGGAGGCGCTGGCCGCGGCGGCGGCGGGTGCCTATCTGCGCATTCCGACCGTCCATATCGGTGCCGGCGACCAGGCGGACGATGGCAATGTCGACAACCCGGTGCGGCATGCGGCGAGCAAGCTTGCGCATCTGCACATGGCCTTCACCGAACGCAGTGCAGCCCGCGTGCGCGCCCTCGGCGAGGAGCCATGGCGCGTGCATGTGACCGGCGCGCCGGGTCTCGACCGCCTGACAGGGGAGCCGGAGACCGGCGATCGCGAGCTGTTCGCCGCCATCGGCTTCGACCCTGGCGATGCGCCTTTCGCGCTGGTCATCCAGCATCCGATCCTGAGCGATCTCGCGCGCGCCCGTGCCGACATGGAGGCGACCCTTGAGGCACTTGCGCGGATCGGCTGTCCGGCCTTCGTCAGCGCGCCCAATTCCGACGCCGGCCACCGCGCCGTCTTTGCCGCCATCGAGGAGGCGGCGAGCACCAATCCCAGGCTTTTCCACTACCCGAATCTGCCACGGCCGCTGTTTGTCAATCTCTTCCGGCGCGCCGCCGTGCTCGTCGGCAATTCGAGCGCCGGTCTCATAGAGGCCCCATTCCTTGGCGTGCCGGCGGTCAATGTCGGCCTGCGCCAGCGCGGGCGCGAGCACGGGGAGAGCGTGATCTTCGTCGACGGGGACGCCGACGCGATCGAGGCGGCCCTGCGGCGTGCCATGTTCGATCCCGACTTCCGCGCCCTTGCCGCCCGCGCCGGGTCGCCTTATGGAGACGGGCAGGCCGGGCGCCGGATCCATGATATTCTGGCCGGCGTCGAGGACCGCGCGCGGCTGCTGTTCAAGCGGCATGTCGATGCGGCGGACAGGGAGGGGGAGCGGCGATGACCGGAATTCTGGTGGTGGCACCCCATGCCGATGACGAGACCTATGGCTGCGGCGGCACACTGCTGCGCGCCCGTGGGGAGGGACAGGCGATCCACTGGCTCATTGTGACCTTTCCGAGCCAGGCCCACGGCTACAGCCAGGATGCGGCGCGTTCGCGCACGCTCGAGATCGAGCGGGCGAGCGAATTCTACGGCTTTGCGAGCGTGCACCGGCTCGGTCTCGCTCCGGCGGCGCTCGATCGCGTGCCGCGCGCCGATCTCGTCGCCGCGCTGCGGACCGTGGTCTCCGAAATCGCGCCCGGGACGCTCTATCTGCCCTTCCCCGGCGACGCGCACAGCGATCATCGCGCGGTCTTCGAGGCCGGCGCCGCCCTTGCCAAGCGGTTCCGCCATCCGTCGATCCGTTCGGTGCGCCTTTACGAGACGCCGTCCGAGACCGACTTCGGTCTCGATCCCACCGGCGCCCCCTTCCGGCCCAATCTGTTCATCGACATCAGCGAAACGCTGGCGGCCAAGATCGAGGCGCTGGGGCTCTATCCCGGCGAATGCGGCGAGCACCCCTTTCCGCGCAGCGTCGAGGCGGTGCGGGCGCTCGCCATCCGGCGCGGCGCCGCGGCCGGCGTCGCCGCCGCCGAGGCGTTCATGATCCTACGCGAAATCCGCTGAGCCCACCTCAGTCGATGAGCTCGTCCGCCGCATAGTCGCGCGGCGCCGGGGTGCCGAGCAGGCGCCAGTAGTCGAAGGGATCGCGTCCGCCCGCCGGCCGCTTGGTGGTCAGATTGTCGGCGGTGAACGGTTCGCCGCGACAGATCGGCTGCGCCGCGACGAGACTGCGCCGGCCGACCGGGCGGTTGACCCTCTCGACGGCTTCGATGCCCTTTGCGCCGTCGCCAAGGGCCAGCTCGACGCGGCGAATGGCGCGGATCATCTCGGCGAGCTCGCCGGGTTCCAGCGAGGCGCGGTGGTCGGGGCCGGGCAGCGACCGGTCGAGCGTGAAATGCTTCTCGATCACCGCGGCGCCGAGCGCCGCCGCGGCGATGGCGGCGGCGATGCCCTCGCTGTGGTCGGAATAGCCGACGGGGAGTCCGAAGGCAGTGCGCAGGGTCTCGATGCTGCGCAGGTCAAGGCACGCATCGGGTGCCGGATAGGCGCTCACGCAATGCAGCAGCGTGACCCGTCCGGCGCCCGCGGCCCGCCCCTCCCTCGCCGACCCGGCCTCGATTACCTCTTCGCGCCGGCGCGGCGGCGTCGTCGGGTGAAGGCAGGCATGGGCGATGATGCCGAGCGCGAACTCGATCTCGCCCAGGCTTGCCATGCCGGTGGACAGAAGGAGCGGGCGGCCGCTGAGCGCGTGCTGACGCAGAAATGGCGCATTGGTGATCTCGCCCGAGGCGATCTTGAGCGGCGTCACATCCAGCTCGGAAATAAGGAACGCAAGGCTTTCCGGATCGAAGGCGGTGGACATGAAGACGAGTCCGCGGGCGCGGGCCTGCGCCGCGAGGTCGCGGAAGTCGCCGGGCGCAAGACTGAGTCGCCGCAGCATCTCGCGCTGGCTTTCCTCCGGCGCGGTGGTGGCTTTCTGATATTCGGCCTTGGGTGCGCCGGCGGCGGCGAGTCGTTCGGGCGCAAAGGTCTGGAACTTGACGGCGTCGGCGCCGGCCGCGGCGGCGGCGGCGATCATGTCCGCGGCGCGGGCGGGGTCTCCATTGTGATTGACCCCGGCTTCGGCGATGACGAAGACCCGGCTCATCCGGCTGCCCCCGGGCCTCGCCTTCGCATAGCCCTGCTGCCATCGGCGGCGAATACTGCGGGATGTCGCGTCATGCCGCATCCTCCCCGACGAGGGTGTCGGCGAGGGCCTCGGCGATGGTGAAGTCGAGGGCCGTGTCGATGTCGATCGCGCGCCTGCGATCCATCACATAGCCGATCGTCCCAGGGCCGATGATGTGCGCGCCCGTGGCGAGCCAGGCGCAACGCAGGACATAGATGGCCCCGTTGAGCACATAGACGGGCGGCAGCTCCTGCCGTCTGGCCGGGGCCGGGTCGGGGAGGAGCGGCGACAGGCGCCCCTCCGCATCGCGCCGGTACATCCAGGAGGGATGCTGCCAGACCTCGCTCACCGAGACGAGCGAATCGGCGCCCGCCCGGACGCAGGCGGTGATTGCACCGTCGATATCCTCCGCCCTGCGGAAGGGCGAGGTCGGCTGCAGGACGACGACATAGTCATGACCCGGCAGGGCATGAACGCAGTGGCGGACAGGCTCGATGCCGGGCGTGTCGTCACGCGCCAGCGCGGGCGGCCGGACGAAGGGCACCTCGCAACCCCATTCGCGGGCGATGCGGATGATCTCGGAATCCTCGGAGGAAAGAACGAGGCGGTCGATGAGCCGCGATCGCCGGGCGGCGGCGATGGTCCAGGCGATGAGCGGCCGGCCGCCAAGCGGCCGCGTGTTCTTGCCGGGCACCCCCTTCGAGCCGCCGCGCGCGGGGATCATGGCGAGAATGCGCTGCCCGTCGATCATGCGGAGTTCGCCCTGAATTCCGCCCGCGCCTGTTCGAAATCCTCGGGCCGCCCGATGTCCTGCCAGTATTCGTGGATGGGAAAGACCGACAGGCGGCCGCCATCGTCGATCAGCGCCTGCAGCAGTTCGGGCATGTCGAAATAGCGGTCGCGGGGAACCCGGTCGAGCATCTGCGGCTCGAGCATGTAGATGCCGGCATTGATGAAGAAGCGCTGTACCGGCTTTTCCGCGAGATGGACGGCATAGCCGTCGACCACGTTCACGGTCCCGAAGGGAACCTCATAGCCATATTCGCGGACGCACATGGTGGCATCGCCGCCGCGCTCGCGATGAAAGGCGAGAAGGCTTTCGAAGTCGACCCGGGTGAGAATGTCGCCGTTCATGACAAGCAGCGGCAATTCGGGGCGCTCGGGAAGCAGGCTGAGCGGCCCGGCGGTGCCGAGTCGCTTGTCTTCCCGAAGATAGCGGATCTCGACCCCGAAGCGGGACCCGTCGCCGAAATGGCGCATGATCATCTCGGCGCGGTAGTTGACGGAGATGTAGAAGCGGTGGAACCCGGCCGCCACAATCGAGCGCAGGATGGTCTCGAGAATCGGCCGCGCCCCGACATTGAGCAGAGGCTTTGGCCGCTTTTCGGTCAGCGGACCCAGCCGCTGACCGAGCCCGCCCGCCATCAGTACCACCGGAGTGTCGATGCGGGCAGGCTCAAGGACACTGCGCAGCGTGTCGATGCCGATGAGCCTGCCGTCCGCATCGATGACCGGCAGATGGTCGAGTCCGCGCTCGTCCATGCGACGACGACGGACGGCCCGGCTGTCCCCGGCACAGGCAACAACCGGTTCGCGCGTCATGACCCCGGCAACCGGCGTGGAGAGGGGCAGCTGCCGCAGCAGGGCACGCCGGATATCGCCGTCGGTAACGAGGCCCCGGAGGCGGTCGTCCGCATCGGTGACGAGGGCGACACGAATGCCACCGCGGTCGATCACCCGCATGGTCTCCTCGATCGTGGAGTCCGGGGAAACGACTATGCTGCGCCAGTCACGCACCGGATCTTGACCTCTCTCGTCCCCGAATATGCCGGTCCTTGATAGCCCGATCTTGGTTACTGATTGGTTTATGATCCGCCCGGCCGCGGTGCCCGCCAGCCCTCGGAGCGTGTCGGTGCAAGGGCCGGAAAAAGGCACAGTTTTGGCGGCCTTGCGCCAGAATTCACAAATCCTTGTGAATGTTTGGGGGAAGGAATCGCGACGCCCGCCTATGGTTAATGTTTACTATATCTCTATGAACATTCTTTTAATTTGCGATTTTCTGTGCTACACATATCTGCGTCGGGGCAATTGGAAAATGGGTGTCCACTGATGTGTCGTATCGTCTCTCTCTGTTCCGCGTTGCTGATGCTGTCGGCCGGTGCGGCGATGGCGGAGCCGCTGGTTCCGCAGGTGGATTTCCGTTCGACGGCGTTTGCGGGAGCGGATCAGCAGCACAGTATCACGAGCGCGGTGGACGGTGTCTCCTTCACCGTGTCGGCGTGGCGGGACGATGGCGCCGGCGGGCTCGTCGCGGCCAATCTGTGGTGGGACAATATCGATGGTCTTGGCATCCGTGGCGGCGAGGAGGACGAGATCGATGTCGGCGAGTACCTGATTATTGACTTTGCGTCGCTGATCGGTGTCAGCCACCTGTTCTTCAGCGACCTGTTCGCCAACGAGACGTCCTTGGGTCAGACCTTCTCCGAGGCGCTGCAGGTGACCACGGACTTCGGATTCAATTCGATCGCGATGGCGGGTCTGATCGCCGGCAACTGGGGCAATGCGGCCAATGGCGAGGCGGTGCTGACGCTCGACAAGACGATCCCGGTGCGTCGCCTGACGCTGACCGGCTCGGGTGTGTTCGGCCTTCAGGATTTCTCGCTGATCGGCTTCATCGATCCGGTGGTGCAGATCCCGGTGCCGGCGAGCGGTCTTCTCCTCCTCGGCGGCCTCCTCGGGCTCGGCACGCTCCGGCGTCGGCAGCGGGCCGGATCGGCGGCCAGGGTCTGAGCGCGCCGGGGCTGTCCGGCCAAACCGCAATTCTCCGGTCACGTTGCGTGGTCGTACCCGGGATGGCCTTGCGCGCATGCTTCCCCGACTGACGACCGAAATCTGGGTCCAGGCGTGCCTTCGCCAGTTGAACGCGGCCGGCCTTGACGCCTATCTGCGACACCGCGGCGCGCGCGAGCGCGGTGGCATCCTCCTCAAGATAAACCGGTTCGGAGGCGGCTGCGAGCTCATTGAGCCCGTGGCCGGTCTCGACGGCGGCCGGGCCTGGATGCGGATCGGTGGCGGTGAGCCGCTTGCGGAGGTTGCCGCCGAAGAGAAGATCGCCCGGCGGCTGGAGCGCGACCCTGACCTTTGGGTGCTCGAGATCGAGGACCGGCAGGGACAGCTCCGGGCGGAGGACCTGCCCCTCTAGGCGGGGCCTCTTCGCCCGAACGAGCGGGACAAGAGGGCGGGATCGGGGGGTGCGGGGCAGGACATCGCGGCGGGGCCTAGGAGCCGCTCGCCGATTTCGATTCCTGCCAGCTTTGCAGTTTCCGATAGAGGGTGGAGGGCGCCACCTCAAGGAGGGCGGCGGCACGGGCGACATTGCCGTCGCAGGCCCGGATGGCGTCCTCGATCGCCCGCCGCTCGACCTTCCACAAGGGCTCGATCCCCGCTTCGCCCGACGTACGCGTGCCTGCTCCTGCCACGTCGCCGGTGTGCGCCCCACCGCGGATATGGGCCGGCAGCATGCTCGCCTCGAGCACGGCACCATTGTTGAGGACGACCGCGGTCTGGATCACATTGCGCAATTCGCGGACATTGCCGGGCCAGGGATAGGCAAGGATGCGCGCCCGCGCTTCGTCGGACAGCCGCTCGAACGCCTTGCCCTCCTCTGCAGCGAGCTGTTGCAGGAAGGCCTGCGCCAGTTCCGCGGCATCCTCACCGCGCTCGCGTAGCGGC
>JBHHTO010000103.1:0-8246 GCA_046753425.1 Rhodothalassiaceae bacterium
TCGCTCAGATCGACGGCGAGCATCCTCGTCGCTGCATGTCGATCGAGCGACGGCGCCTGATGCTCGCCTATGGCGCGGAATTCGTTCTCACGCCACGCGAGAAGGGCATGACCGGTGCCATCGAGCGGGCGCGCGAGATCGTCGCGGACACCCCCGGCGCGTGGATGCCGCAGCAGTTCGAGAATCCTGCCAACACCAAGGTGCATCGGGAGACGACGGCGCGCGAGATCGCCGAGGACTTTCCCGAGGGACTCGACTATCTGATCACCGGTGTCGGCACCGGCGGCCATATCACCGGCTGTGCCCAGGTGCTCAAGGAGCGGATGAAGTCGCTCAAGGTGATCGCCGTCGAGCCTGCGGCTTCCGCCGTCCTCTCGGGCGGCAAGCCGGGGCCGCATCCGATCCAGGGCATCGGGACCGGCTTTATCCCCAAGATTCTCGAGGTCGATCTTCTCGATGGTGTCGTCGCCGTGACCGCCGAGGAGGCCATGGAAATGGCACGCCGCGCGGCGCGCGAGGAGGCGATGCTCGTGGGTGTTTCCTCGGGTGCCACGCTGGCGGCGATCCGCAAGAAGCTGCCCGACATCCCCAAGGGAAGCCGCATTCTCGGCTTCAATTACGACACCGGCGAACGCTATCTCTCGATCGAGGGCTTTCTGCCCGTTGAAGCCTAGGGGGCAGACGCTCAGTCGGTGAAGTAGCTGAGCTGCCAGACGAGCTCGCTCTCCTCCATCGGATAGTCGATGCCGTCCCTCGCGGGAACGAGCTGTGACGGCGAAACGAGAGCGATCTCGGTCTGCATCTTGAAGGCGGTGCGCATCGACAGCCCGGCCGCCCAGGCGAGCGCGGTCACCGCCCGCCCGCTTTTCGAGGCCAGGATATCGCGCACCGCCTGTGCCGGAATCTGCGCCATGATCGCAAGGCACTGGATGAGCAGTTCACGGCGGTTGTTGTCGATGGCGTCGGTGACGAAGGCATCGTCGAGCATGCCGCGATCGTGAAACTTGCGTGCCTGCGCGGCGAGGCGCTTTTCCTCGTCGTTGCCGACGCGTTCGCTGGCGATGCGCTCGCGGACGCGATCGAGGATCTCCTCGGCGGCGTCCTCCTCGATCGCGTTCCGCTCCAGCATCTTGTGGACAAGGGCGCTGGCGACGAAGCTGGCGATCCGCTTCATGGCCCGGATGGAGAGCGCCGGCCGCAGGGCGAGCGGCTTGTGCAGCTCCATCGTATCGCGCGCCTGCTCGATGATCCGGTCGAGCGTGTCCTCCCGGATCTGGGGGCTGGGATTGGCAAGCAGCGCGGCGACGGCGGGAACCTCGAGCGTCGCGGCGATATCGTCGCTCACCGCCTCGCCGACGCCGTCACGGCGGGCGATGGCAACGAGTGCACCCTGGCTGATGCCGGCGGCGATGATCTCCCGCAGGTCGTCATCATTGAGAAGCGGCGAATATTCGAGCACCGGGCAGCAGACGGTATCCTCGACATCCTGTGCCAGCTTGCGCACGAGCGCCTTCGGCACGGCGTCGGAGCGCTTGATCTCCTCGGCGACGATGGCGCGAACCTTGGGCAGGGTGTCATTGGCCAGCGTTTCGAGGATCGCCAGCGTGCGCTCGCGCAGGCGCCGGTTTTCCTCCGAGGAAAGCCCCGGCACGAGGCGTGCGATCTTGCGCGCGAGCTCGATGCGCACCTCGTCGTCTGGATCTCCGGTAAGAAGCTGGTCGGCCTGCCGCGGCGTTGCGCTGTTGCCGGCCACCGCGCGACGGACCATGCTGTCGCCGTCCTCGGCCAGGTAATAGAGAATCTCGGGGTGGGTGTCCTCGCCCCGTGCCATGGCACGCCGCCGCGCGAGATCGCCGGCCTCGAGAGCCGCCCGATTGGCGATATAACGCGGATCCTTCCTGAGCGATGAAGATCGTCTGCTCATGCCGTCCTTCGCCTCCGCATCCCTGTGTCCGTTCCTTTGGCTGCCGGCGCATAGGTGGCGCGACCCTTGTTCTTCGCCGCATAGAGCGCGCCGTCTGCGGCCGCGATGATCGCATCCGGACCCTGGTCGCGGTCGGCATCGAATGGCGCGATGCCGATCGACATCGACAGCCGGGCGCCTGTCGCCCCGGCGGCGTCGCGCAGGCCGCCGATGGACGCGAGCAGGCGCTTTGCCCGGGCGATCGCACCTTTCACATCCGTTTCCTCGAGCCAGAGCGCGAATTCGTCGCCGCCGAGACGAGCCGCAAGATCGCCCGGCCGGCCTTCGTTCCTTAGCAGGTCGCCGAGCGCCCGCAGCGCGGAATCGCCCGCCGCATGGCCATGGCTGTCGTTCAGCGCCTTGAAATGGTCGAGATCGATGAGGAGCAGACAGCCCTTGCGGCCGTGGCGCCGGGCCTGCGCCAGCCGATCCGCAAGCTCCGACATCAGCGACCGCCGGTTGAGCAGCCCGGTCAGGTCGTCATGCCGCGACAACGTCTCGAGACGCTCCAGCATTTCGGCCTGCTTGAGCGCGATCGAGAGATGTCCGGCCATGCCGTGGACGAGCTCGATTTCATGCGCCCGCCAGGGCTCGGTCGCGGCGTCCCGGGCGAAGACGACGGCGGCGCGAAGGTCGGTGCTGGCGGCGATGCGGGCCGTAAGGCATTGCCGCTCGCCGGCATCGAGCCCGACGCTGACCTCTTCCTCGACATCCGGATCGGATGCCATCAGGGCGTCACGGGCGACGCGGTCAAGATCCGCGCTCTCCGCGAGGGGTGCGGTGACGGCGATTTCTTGCTTGCTCCGGCGTGCGAGGACGACCGCCGCCTCCGCCCGCAACGCCTGGGCTGCAGATTGTGTGGCAGCGCGCAGGATGTCCTCGGGCTCGGCCTCGCTCCGGATGGCGATGATGATCCGCCCCATCAGCGCCTGGCTCGCCTGGTCAAGCCGTAACGCGGCCTCCCGCTCGTGCTCGCGCGTGATGTCGCGGGCGACGCCGCGGGCGCCGATCCACTCACCATTGCCGTCATGGACCGGGACAGCCGAGACGACGAGCAGCACCCTTGTGCCATCGCGGGCCCGGACCCAGATTCGCGCCCCACGCTGGGCCTGGCGTGTCGAGAAGACATTGTCGCCGGCGTGCTCGCCGAGCCCGAGAATGGCCTGCGAGAGCTGCCCGAAGAGTTCGCGGGGAGAATATCCGAGCGCCCCGCCCGGGCTGATATAGGTAAAGACGCCCGTGGCATCGGTCTCCCAGCCGAAATCCGCCGAACAGGCCATCAGATCCTTGTAGAGATCGCGGCTGCGCAGAAGAGCGCGGGTGAGGTTGTCCTCCATCGTCACGTCGCGCGCGACCAGAAGAAAGAGATCCGGATCTTCGGGAACGACGCAAATCTCGAAGGCGCGCCGGGCCTCGCTGTCACCATCGAAGACGATGCGGCCGGTGACCGTGCCGCCCGCGGTGGCGCTGAGGATGAGACCCCGCAATTCCGGATCGCGTCGCCGAAGGGCCTCGCCAAGGGGATGTGCCGCGGCATTGGCGGCGAGACACTCGCCGCTCGTTCGCACGACAAGCGCCGGACCGTCCGCGGCGTCGATGAGACGCTGCAGGCGCGGCATGCGGCTTGCGGTCTGGAGCGCACAGCCCTTTATTGTCGCCGCCGTCTGTGACATGAAACCGATTCATCCGTCATCGGCGCCAAGACTAGGGACATGGCCTTAAGGGGCCCTTAATTCTGGCGTCGTCGTCGGCCGACGGCAGCAGGTTCGGGGAAAGAGGTTTCTGCGTGAAGGACACAGTGCCGCGCCTAGCGGGGATCGACACCTGGATCTTCGACCTCGACAACACGCTTTATCCGCCGGGATGCGCCCTTTTCGACCAGATCGACCGGCGCATGGGCGGGTTCATCGCGGAGCTGCTCGGGATCAACGAGGTGTCGGCGCGGGCGCTCCAGAAGGAATATTTCCTGCGCCACGGCACGACGCTCAGGGGCCTCATGCTTGAGCATGGTGTTCCGCCCGACCGCTTTCTCGAGCATGTTCACGACGTCGACCTTGACGGCCTGGCACCGAACCCGGATCTCGGCGAGGCGCTGGCGGCCCTTCCCGGGCGCTGCCTCGTCTACACCAACGGCTCGGCCCGCCATGCCGAACGCGTACTCGCACGACTCGACATTGCCCAGGAGATCGACGGCATCTTCGATCTCGTGGCTGCCGACTATGAGCCGAAACCGGCGGAGTCGAGCTTCGACCGCTTTCTCGACCGGTTCGCCGTCGAACCCGGGCGCGCGGTGATGGTCGAGGACATGGCGCGCAATCTCGTGCCCGCCGCCGCGCGCGGCGTCACCACGGTCTGGCTGCGGACGAGCTATGCCTGGGGTGCGGTCGATCATCAGCCGGCGGCGGTCGATTACGAGATCGCCGATCTCGTCACCTTCCTGAACCTGCAGGCATAAGCGCCTTTCCCGGGCTGTCCTGCGGGCTGTCTCCCTCCGGTTGACTTCGCGGGACCCCTCACTATGCTGCGCCGGCCGCGGCACGGTATGCCGCGGCGCGAGATTGCGGAGATGGGGCGCCCGTGACATCGACCGATATCCGATCCCTGATCGAGAGCGCATGGCAAGAGCGGGATTCGCTTGGCCCGCAGACAAGAGGTGCGGTGCGCGAGGCCGTGGACGAGGCCATCGCCGGGCTCGATTCGGGCCGCCTGCGCATCGCCGAGAAAGAGGATGGCCGCTGGCAGGTGCACGAGTGGCTGAAGAAGGCCGTTCTTCTTTATTTTCGTCTCAACGACATGGCGGTCATTCCGGGCGGTGCCGGCCATGCCGGGGTCTGGTTCGACAAGGTGCCATCGAAATTCGAGGGCTGGGACGAGGCCCGCTTCCGTGCCGCCGGTTTCCGCGCCGTACCGGGGGCGATCGTGCGCCGTGGCGCCCATATCGGCCGCGACGTCGTACTCATGCCGTCGTTCGTCAATATCGGCGCCCATGTCGGCGACGGTACGATGATCGACAGTTGGGCGACCGTCGGCTCATGCGCGCAGATCGGTGCGAACGTCCATATCTCGGGCGGGGTCGGCATCGGCGGCGTGCTCGAGCCGCTGCAGGCGGCGCCGGTCATCATCGAGGACAACTGCTTCATTGGCGCACGCTCGGAGATCGCCGAGGGCGTCCTTGTCGGAGAGGGCGCCGTGCTGTCGATGGGGGTCTATGTCGGCGCCTCGACGAAGATCGTCGATCGCGAGACGGGGGCGATCCATCGCGGCCACGTTCCCGCCGGGTCCGTCGTCGTTCCGGGGTCGCTTCCCGGGCGGCCACTGCCGGACGGCTCGCCGGGTCCGGGGCTTTACTGCGCCGTGATCGTCAAGCATGTTGATGCCCGGACGCGTGCAAAAACGGCCATCAACGATCTCCTGAGAGGGTCATGACGGATCGCGCCGCCCCGGTCGCTGCCAGCGCTGCCCTGCGGGTCGATCCGGTGGCCCTGACGCAGGCGCTGGTGCGCTGTCCCTCGGTGACGCCACATGATGCCGGCACGCTCGATCTCATCGAGGCCCCTTTGCAGGCCATGGGCTTTCACACCTGGCGGCGCAAGATTGCGGCACCGGGCACCGAGGCCGTGCACAATCTCTTCGCCCGCCGCGGAGAGGGTGCACCGCATTTCTGCTTTGCCGGCCATTCCGATGTGGTTCCGGTGGGACACCCCGAGGCGTGGCAGGTCGACCCCTTCGCCGGCGAGATCGTCGACGGCGCCGTGGTCGGGCGCGGCGCCGCCGACATGAAGGGAGCGATCGCCGCCTTCATCGCCGCTGTGGCAACGTATGTCGGGGAGCGAGGGGCGGACTCTTCCGGGTCCATCTCCATGCTCATCACCGGCGACGAGGAGGGACCGGCGATCAACGGCACCGCGGCCATGCTGCCCTGGATGGCGGACAAGGGCCATATCCCCGACTTTTGCCTTGTCGGTGAACCGACCAATCCGAGCCGTCTCGGAGAGATGGTAAAGATCGGCCGCCGCGGCAGCCTCAATGCGCGGCTTGTGGTGGAGGGACATCAGGGCCATGTCGCCTATCCGCATCTGGCGGAGAACCCGATCCCGCGCCTGATGCGCCTGCTCGATGCGCTGCTCGCCGAGCCGCTCGACGCGGGCAGCATCTATTTCCAGCCCTCGCATCTCGAGATCACCAATCTCAAGGTCGACAATCACGCGACCAACGTCATTCCGGGGTGCGCCGAGGCGTGGTTCAACATCCGCTATAATGACCTGCACAGCGCGGACAGCCTCGAGACCTGGCTCCATGATCGACTGCGTACGACCGGGCTCGACTATGAGCTTGACATCGTCGTCATGGGCGAGGCGTTCCGCACCCCGCCGGGGACGCTGACGGAGGCCGTCGCCGGCGCCATAGAGGAGCGTCTCGGGCGGAGACCGGAGCTGTCGACCACCGGGGGCACCTCGGATGCGCGGTTCATCCGCGCCTATTGTCCGGTGGTCGAGTTCGGGCTCGTCGGGGCGACCATGCACAAGGCGAACGAGGCGGCGGCCATCGCCGACATCCTGGCGCTGAAAGACATCTATCTCGGCGTTCTGCGGCGCATCCTCGCGCCGGGGGACTGAGCCGCCGGCGTACCCGTCCGGCTCAGGACGCGGGCACCGTTTCGCCGGATTCGAGCGCGCACAGGGTGATCACGTCCACCCCCGTGCGCCGCACCCGCTCGCTGCCCCCGAGATCGGGAAGATCGATGACGAAACAGGCGGCGACCACCTGTCCGCCGGCCTTGCGCACCGGAATGAATCCGCAGCCGAGCTGGTGTGCGATCGCGCCGCCGAGGATGAATCCACGCGCCTCGATGCCGGCGACCTTGTCGATCGAGACGCCGGCATAGGGCTCGACGAGCGCGTCGACCGCCTTGCGGAAGCCCCGGGCGTCGACAAGCAGCGTCGTGATGTCACGGAACAGCACCCCCGGCTTGGGGAAAATCCGGGATCGTCCGGATGCGCGAGGTCGCCCACCCGGTGGGGTCGGGCGGCGGCTCGCCCCGGGTTCTGCGCTTGATGGCCATCCTTCCCTTGCGGCCCGCCTTCAGCGATGCGCGGCTAGGGGCCTCGCCCGAGGACGCGTCCCGCGACCGCGTCGAGCCTGGCAACGAGACCCCCGTCGCGCATTTCGGCTGCCGTGACGATGGCGTTTTCGAGGGCCCGGTCGCAGCCGGCGGGGCAGACCTCCGGGCGTCGCGAGAGGATCGCCGGCACCGCTGCGGCGACGAGCTCCCGCGCCGCCGCCGCATTGGCTTTTAGAATGCGCAGCACGTGCGCCACTTCGACCGCCGCATGACCGTCATGCCAGCAGTCATAGTCGGTCACCATGCCGACGCTGAGATAGCAGATCTCCGCCTCGCGGGCGAGTTTCGCCTCCGGCAGATTGGTCATGCCGATGATGTCGGCACCCCAGGCGCGGTAGAGCTCCGATTCCGCGCGGCTCGAGAATTGCGGCCCCTCGACCACGACATAGGTGCCGCCGTCATGAACCCGGACGTCAAGCGCCTGCGCCACATCAGCGACCGTCTGGCGCAGCCGGCGGCAGGTCGGCTCGGCCATCGAGACATGGGCGACGAGGCCATTGCCGAAAAAGCTGCTGGCACGGGCGCGGGTGCGGTCGATGAACTGGTCGACGAGGACGAAGTCGCCGGGCGCGAAGTCCTCGCGCAGCGAGCCGCAGGCGCTGAGAGACAGAATATCGGTCACGCCAAGACGCTTCAGCGCGTCGATGTTGGCGCGGTAGTTGATGCCCGACGGCATGAGACGATGGCCACGGCCGTGGCGCGGCAGGAAGGCGATCTCGTGGCCCCCGAGCCGCCCCCGCATGATGAGATCCGACGGCGTTCCGAACGGCGACTCGACGGCCTCCCATCGAATATCCTCGAGCCCCTCGAGGTCGTAGAGGCCGCTGCCGCCTATGATTCCCAGAACTGCCATGACACCCGTACACCTCAGGATCCCGCCCCCGGAACGGGGCATCCGGCTATGCGTGCGCAAGCATCCGCTCGCTGTCAAGGCCTTGCGGGACAGGGGTGGGGGAGGCTAGGCGGGATCGGTTCCGACCCATTCGGGAGTATTCGCATGCAGGCGCGCAAGAGCGAGCAGATCCTGGCGCTGGTTCGCCTCATTCCCCGCGGGCGCGTGGCGAGCTACGGTCAGGTCGCCGGCTATCTCCCGGGCGTCACCCCGGCTATGGTGGGCTTCGCGCTTGCCGGCCGTGGCGAGAGTGGCGATCTTCCCTGGCA